>NZ_VDHB01000002.1:0-17648 GCF_006227735.1 Testudinibacter sp. 'clade 2' | reverse complement strand
CGTCAGTTGCCGCAACAACCAGAATCGCACCGTCCATTTGCGCCGCACCGGTGATCATGTTTTTCACATAGTCGGCGTGTCCCGGACAGTCAACGTGCGCATAGTGGCGAGTTGGGGTGTCGTATTCAACGTGTGAAGTGTTGATGGTGATACCACGCGCTTTTTCTTCCGGCGCATTATCGATTTGATCGAAAGCACGCGCGGCACCGCCGTAGGTTTTTGCCAATACAGTGGTGATTGCTGCGGTTAAAGTTGTTTTACCATGGTCAACGTGGCCGATTGTTCCCACGTTAACGTGCGGTTTTGTACGTTCAAATTTTTCTTTAGACATTTTAGTCCCTCTAAACAAACACGGTTATCGATGGTTCAGTTACCACATTAACCTAATGTAGAAATTGATTTCAATTGAATGGGATTGCAATAAGAATAGAAAAGTGGTGCTGATAGGCGGATTCGAACCGCCGACCTCACCCTTACCAAGGGTGCGCTCTACCAACTGAGCTATATCAGCGCTTTGGAGCGGGCAGCGGGAATCGAACCCGCGTCATCAGCTTGGAAGGCTGAGGTAATAGCCATTATACGATGCCCGCGTTCTTATTCATCTACCCCAATCATCTGGATTTGAATGAAAAAATGGTGGAGGGAGAAGGATTCGAACCTTCGAAGGCTGAGCCGGCAGATTTACAGTCTGCTCCCTTTGGCCGCTCGGGAATCCCTCCACGCTACTTATTTACGCTTACTTACTTAAGTAATGGTGCCGACTACCGGAATCGAACTGGTGACCTACTGATTACAAGTCAGTTGCTCTACCTACTGAGCTAAGTCGGCGACGCAAACAAGTGAGGCGTATTATAGGGATATAAATTCCCCTGACAAGCATTTTTTGCAAAAAAATGGCAAATTTTCATTGTTCGATTGCTTTTTAAACAAGATGAAGAAGATTTAAACTAATTTCTTATAAAAATCGAGAAAACCACATGTTATCCCACCACTTATCATGCACACTTAACGCTCAGATTGATTCGCCAAACGTGCCAATAATCGATCCATCGCACGATATCCCAAGGCTTCGGTTAAATGTTGTCGTTCAATCTGTTCACAACCGTCCAAATCAGCAATAGTACGCGAGACTTTTAAAATTCGGTGATACGCACGCACCGACAGTCCCAGTTTTAATAACGCATTTTCTAAAAACAACGAATCCGCCGAACTCAATGCACAATGTTGTTCCAACAGTTTACCACTCAAATGCGCATTAATTTTTCCGCTGCGTGCCAGCTGTTTTTCTTGCACTACAACCACTTTTGACCGCACTTGTTCGCTCGTTTCACCACGTTCCCCACCTTGTTGCAGACTGCCGGCCGGTAATAACGGCACTGCAATCGATAAATCAAAGCGATCGAGAAACGGGCCGGATAAACGATTGAGATAGCGCATCACCTGCTGAATCGAAGTGCGGTTGTGCAAGCCTTGATAATGTCCGGTCGGGCTCGGATTCATCGCTGCAACCAACTGAAACTTTGCCGGAAACCGCACTTTGGCATTGGCTCGGGAAATCACAATTTCGCCCGATTCCAACGGTTCACGCAGTGCATCCAGCACTTTGCGTTCGAACTCAGGCAGTTCATCCAGAAACAACACGCCATTGTGCGCCAGCGAAATCTCGCCCGGTTTCGGGCTAGAACCGCCGCCAACCAGCGCTGCCAGTGAAGCACTGTGGTGCGGGGTACGAAATGGTCGCTGACGCCAATATTGACTATGTAATCGAGTTTGTACCAAGCTGGCAACAGCAGCACTCTCTATGGCTTCATGCTCATTCATTTCCGGCAAAAGTGCGGTCAGCCGACTTGCTAACATCGTTTTTCCGGTGCCGGGCGGCCCTAAAAACAGCAAGTTATGTTGCCCGGCAGCCGCAATCGTCAGTGCCCGCTTAGCATGCTGCTGCCCGATAATATCGGTTAAACAACGGCTCTCCTGTGGCAATTGCTGCACCGGAAATGAGGTTAGCTGCGCCGAAGGTAATTCATCCTGTCCTTGCAAAAATGTCGCAATTTGCAGCAACGAATCAGCGAAATAAGTTTGATAATCACCGAGCAACCCTGCCTGCTCCGCATTTTCACTGGCTATAATCAATTTCCGTTTGACTTTCCCGGCCTCGATAATCGCCGGAATCACGCCCTGCGTGCCACGTAGCTCACCGGTTAATGCCAACTCACCCAAAAACTCATAACGTCCCAAATTCTCCGCCGAAATCTGCCCCGAAGCCGCCAAAATGCCCAATGCTATTGCCAAATCGTAACGCCCTCCTTCTTTTGGCAAATCCGCCGGCGCCAGGTTAATCGTCATGCGGTACAATGGATATTCAAAACGCGCATTAATCAGCGCACTGCGCACCCGATCGCGCGCTTCTTTCACTGCTGTTTCCGGCAAGCCGACCAAGGTCAATCCCGGTTTACCACGACTCATATGCACTTCAATCGTCACCAACGGCGCTTCCACTCCGATACACGCCCGACTATAAACAATCGCTAACGACATATTGCCTCTCTCTTGAATAAGAAATAGCAAGCAGTATAGAAAAGTGCGGTCAAGAAAAAACGAATGCCGATATTTTTTACGATCCGGATCGTAAAAAAATCAATTATCCGCGAGGATGAAACTGTTGGTGCAGTTTTTTCAGACGTTCTTTGGCAACGTGAGTGTAGATTTGGGTGGTGGAGAGATCACTGTGGCCGAGCAACATTTGCACCACGCGTAAGTCCGCGCCGTGATTCACCAAATGTGTGGCAAAAGCGTGACGCAGCACATGTGGCGAGAGGCTGTCTTGGTCGATTTGTGCCAATAAGGCGTAGTGTTTAATCCGGTGCCAGAATGTCTGGCGAGTCATCATCGTGCCGCGTAAGCTTGGGAACAACACATCAGAGCTCTGCCCTTTCAACAGCACCGTACGTCCGTATAATACAAACTGTTGAATCCAATACGTTGCTTCTTCACCCATCGGCACCAACCGCTCTTTGTCGCCTTTGCCGATCACCCGCACTACGCCTTGATTCAAACTGAGGTGATTCAGGGTTAAAGTGACCAATTCAGTCACGCGCAAGCCGGTGGCGTATAACAGTTCTAACATCGCTTTATCGCGCAACTCCAATGGATCATCGGTTGCTGGCGCATTCAGCAAATCAGTAACCTGTGCTTCGCTCAAGTATTTCGGCAGACGCGACGGCAGTTTGGGGGAGGTTAGCAGTGCGGTCGGATCATCGCTACGATATTTTTCACGATATAAATATTGAAATAGTTTGCGCATCGCACTTAACAAGCGCGCCGAGCTGGTGGCTTTATAACCCTGCGCCAAGCGATCACCAAGAAAAGCTTGCAAATCAAACACATCAAGAGTGATCAAGCTGAATTGTCGCTGTTCTAGCCAGAGGCAAAGTGCGGTCAAGTCCAAGCGATAAGAGGCGATGGTATTTTCTGACAACCCTTTTTCCAACCACAGTTCATTAAGGAACAAATCTATCAGTGTGCTGTCTTTCATATTGCTCCTGTTGTCTGTTGTTTAATCGAACCGCACTTTAGGGTCTGCTTGATGAGAATACTATCTTAAATGCAATAATCAGCGTAGTCGATCGGATCGACCTGTTGTAAAAACTGTTTGGTACGCTCGTGTTGCGGACGACTGAAAAATGCTTTCGCCTCACCTTGCTCCACCACTTTGCCTTGATCGATAAACATCACCCGATCTGCCACCTCTTGCGCAAAACGGATTTCGTGGGTGACAATCACCATCGTCCAGCCCTCTTTTGCCAGCAATTTCAGCGTTTGCAACACTTCGTTGACCAATTCCGGATCCAGTGCCGATGTCGGTTCGTCCAGTAAAATCACCTCCGGCTGCACCGCTAATGCGCGTGCAATGCCGACACGTTGCTGCTGTCCACCGGACAGCTGTGACGGATAGTAATCCAATTTATCGCCCAATCCGACCTTTTCCAGTAACGTTTGCGCCACCTGCCGAGCCAACGTCGGATCTTTTTTCTGCACCACAATCAAGCCTTCCATCACATTTTCCACCACCGTACGGTGCGGAAATAGATTATGCTGTTGAAACACCATCGCAGTACGGCGGCGTAGTTGTAATGTCTGCTGTTTGCTGATTTTGTGTGAAAAATCAATCTGCAAAGTGCGGTCACTGAATTCGAGCGTGCCTTGATCCGGCGTTTCCAACAGATTTAGACAGCGCAAAAAGGTGGTTTTGCCCGAACCGGATGGCCCGAGAATCGCGATCACTTCGCCTTTTTGTATTTGTAAATCAATCCCTTTCAGCACTTCAATGCCGTGAAATCGTTTATGAATATCTTTTACCCGTAACATCAAGATCCTTAACCGTAGCGAGAGAAGTGCTTTTCCAGCCTGCCTTGCAGCAATGACAGCGAGAAACAGATTATCCAGTAAATCAGCGCTGCTTCACTGTAAATCCAGAGAAATTCATAGGTGGTGGCAGCAATGTTTTGCGCCTCACGAAACAGCTCGGTCACCAACACGGTGGACGCCAATGAGGTATCTTTGACCAAGCTGATAAAACTGTTCGATAGCGGTGGCACCGAAACCCGCATCGCCTGCGGCATAATGGTGCGGCGGAAGGTTTGGGCGTAGCTCATGCCAATTGAATACGAGGCTTCCCATTGCCCTTTCGGGATCGACAAAATAGCGGCACGCAGTGTTTCAGAAGCGTAAGCACCGATATTTAATGAAAAAGCGATCACCGCTGATGGAAACGGATCTAACTTCACGCCGATATTCGGCAAACCGTAGAAAATAATAAACAGCTGCACCAGCAACGGTGTACCACGAATCGCAGAGACATAAACTCGTGCCAGATAATACCCGAGCGCATACAATGGATTAGTGCGTGGAATCACCCGAATCAGCGCAATAAACACCGCAATCAACATACCGAATAAAAACGACAACAACGTCAGCGGAACGGTGTTGAAAATCGCTCCACGCAGCATGGGCAAAAAAGCGTCGATCAGCATCGACGCTTGTTGTTGATCTAAAAACGGCAATGCTGACAGCAGATTATTCAGTAACGTCATCGCCAAACCACTGCACAGAAAGGGCTTTTAGGCTGCCATCCGCACGCATATCATCCAAAGTGCGGTTGAACTCCGCTACTACCTCATCATTGCCTTTCAAAAAGACAAAACCGGAGCCAATTTTATTGTCATCACGATAAGCAATTTTTAAACCGGAATTCGGTTGCTGTTTCAAATAATCTAAAATTGCCAATTGCCCGTTCAGCGTTAAATCGGCACGTTTTTGTTTCACCAATTCCAGCGCCTGCGCCATGCCTTCGACTGGTAAGATCTCAGCACCGTTTTCCTTTGCCAACACATAGTAGCTGCTGTTGATGCTTTGTGCAGATTTTTTGCCTTTGACTTCATCAAGTGCGGTTAAATTGGGTGTTTCGACCGGCGTCACCACCACCGAGCGCTCGAAATTATACGGTTCAGACAATAAATATTTCTGCTGGCGCTCCGGATTACTTAAGTCCACTTGGTTAGCAATAATATCAAAACGTTTAGCATTTAAACCGGCAAACATCGCATCCCACTGCGTTTCAAAAAACTGCACTTCCAATCCCAAACGTTTTGCTACTTCACGAGTGACTTCCACATCAAAACCGGTCAAATTGCCATCTTTATCATGAAAAGTAAACGGTGGATAAGTTCCTTCGGTGCCGACCCGCAATATTTTGCTGCTTGCCAACGTTTCTGCCAATGTCGCTTCTTTTGCTTCAGTCTTAGCTGCACTTGATTTACCTTGATCACAGGCACTCAAGCCGAATGCGGCAACTGCCACAGCAATCATAGCAAACCATTTTTTACTTAACTTCATTCTTTATTCCCACTGAGTTTTAAAATAGTGCTTTAGTATAATAGATTGCCGCAAACGCTACCATAATTACATCTGATAAGTTATAACTTCCAGTGATAAGCGTTGTCGAAACCTCAAACACAATCCTAAAAATTCGCCTCGGCAATTGCTGTTCTGAAAAAACGCTTTATTTCCGCGCCGCAACTATTTATACTATCATTCTAGTGCCCATCAGGAACTAGAATTATGCAAACTCGCTCATTTAACAATAACCGCACTTTTGTCGCCAATAAAACCGTTATGCGATCTCTGCATAACCTATTGTCAGTATTGTTATCTGATCAACAAATATCCTCCGCCAGTGGGGATTTTTTTTGCCCGCAATTTAGCTCCGCAACTTTACGCACCATTCGATTGATTCCTATTTTGACAGCTAATTTATGGAGTAACCGCAATGCAACACGTTCGTACGTTTAATACCTATATTCGCGATGAAATTATCAAAAAAGGCGGTTGGGTCAACTCTCACGCCCACGCCGACCGTGCTTTCACCATGACGCCGGAAAAAATTGATATTTACCGCACTTGCAATCTGCAACAAAAATGGGATTTAGTCGACGAAATCAAACGCAACTCCAGTGTCGATGACTACTACGCCCGCTTTTGCCAAGCGATTGAGATGATGATTCAACAAGGCGTCACCGCATTCGGCACCTTTGTGGACATCGATCCGGTTTGTGAAGACCGAGCGATTATAGCCGCCCACCGTGCGCGTGAAATGTATAAGAACGATATTATTCTGAAATTTGCCAACCAAACACTAAAAGGTGTGATTGAGCCGACCGCACGCAAATGGTTTGACATCGGCGCCGATATGGTGGATATGATCGGTGGCTTGCCGTATCGTGATGAACTGGATTACGGACGTGGCGAAGAAGCGTTTGATATTTTGATGGATGCCGCCAAATCACGCGGCATTATGTGCCATGTGCATGTTGACCAATTCAACACCCCACGCGAAAAAGAGACCGAAATGTTGTGCGACAAAACCATCGAACACGGTATGCAAGGGCGGGTTGCCGCCATTCACGGCATCTCCATTGGCGCACATCCTAAAGAATACCGCTATCGGCTATATGAAAAAATGCGTCAAGCGCAACTGATGATGATCGCCTGCCCGATGGCATGGATCGACAGCAACCGTAAAGAAGACCTAATGCCGTTCCACAACGCCCTGACCCCTGCCGATGAAATGATTCCGGAAGGCATCACCGTCGCCATCGGCACCGACAATATCTGCGACTACATGGTGCCGTTGTGCGAAGGCGACATGTGGCAAGAACTCAGCCTGCTCGCCGCCGGCTGCCGCTTCCCGGATATCGAAGCGATGATCAACATCGCCAGTGTGAATGGACGTAAGGTGCTGGGGTTGGATTAGGCTAAGTTTTTCTCATTTATCTTAAAGTCGCTATCGGGTTTCGCCGATGGCGACTGATTTTTTTTATCACTGTCGTTTTTTCGCCTCGACGGCGACCATACTTTTCTTTGCTTGTGCAAAGAAAAGTAGGCAAAGACAAACGCTTGCGTTTGAATGTTGCCTTTGGCAACAGCCCGAAGGGTGAGCGAAGCGAATAAAGCACACCCTAATGAACTGCTGATCTTCGCTTAGTGTGAATTTGCTTAACGGAAAATTTTTAATACGCCCGCTACGCGGGCAAACTCGCTTCGCTCAAACAAAAAAATTTCCCTACAAATTTCACACACGCTCAGACAGTTCACAAGGGAACCCGAAAAATACGACGCAAAGTACAAGATTTTAATTACACCGGAAGTATTGCCCTAAATGTAGGGGCGCATTGAATGCGCCCAAGATATAACGACTTAATTATAAATAGAAAAATCAAAGTGCGGGGCGTTTGGTTTTTATTCCCCATCTGGAGTGCCTGAGCGTTTGCGTGAAAATTTCAAGGTCAATTTGTCGTGTCCGAAGCCTGCGCAGCAGGCAAGTTTACAAATTGACCGTAGAAATTAGCAAAGGCGAAGATCAGCACTACAATTGGGGTGTATTTTTTTGCTTACTTTTTTTGTACAAGCAAAAAAAGTAAGTCGCCATCGGCGAAACCCGATAGCGACTTTAAGATAAATGAGAAAAGACAAAGTATAATTACCGTGAAGCGAAAAACGATAGTAATAAAAAAACCAAAGTGTCGTTCAATCACCCACAAAAATACCCAATCAACTTCGCCAATAAATCCCGGGTCGGTTGCACATATTTCGTTTCCAGAAACTCATCCGGCTGGTGCGCCTGTTCGATCGAGCCAGGCCCTAAAATCAAGGTTGGACACAACTGTTGGATAAACGGCGCTTCGGTGCAGTAGTTGACGGTTTGTGCAGTTTCGCCCAGCAGTTTTTCCACCACCTGCACCACTTGCGCCGAATGTGGGCACTCATAGCCGGGAATCGGTTCGTAAAGTGCGGTCAGGGTCACACGATCGCCCCAACATTCGATCAACGGTTGCAACGCTTGCTGCATCATCTCGTTTAAATCTTTCAATTCCAAATTCGGCAACGGGCGAATATCGAATTGCAGCTCGCAGCAGGCGCAAATCCGATTGAGCGCATCGCCGCCGTGAATATTGCCCAAGTTCATGGTCGGATAGGGAATCACAAAGCCGTTGTGGCGGTATTTTTCACGCAGCGTATCACGCAAACCAATCAGATGGGTGGTGGCTTGATGCATAATTTCAATCGCATTGATCCCTTTGTCCGGATCGCTGGAATGCCCCGATTTGCCAGTCACCCGTACCGCATTGCCCATATAGCCTTTGTGCGCGCGGATCGGTTGTAATCCGGAGGGTTCGCCGATAATCGCACAGTCGGGGCGAATATGCGCATGTTGAGCAAAAGTGCGTGCGCCGAGCATGGTGGTTTCTTCATCGGCGGTGGCAAGAATACGCAGCGGTTTTTTCAGTTGGCTCAGCTCCAAATTTGCCACCGTATCCACCACAAAGGCGAAAAAGCCTTTCATATCCGCCGTGCCCAAGCCGTAAAATTTACCGTCTTGTTCGGTCAGTTTGAACGGATCAAAGCTCCAACGCCCGGCATCAAACGGCACGGTGTCGGTGTGTCCGGCCAGCAGCAGCCCACCCTCGCCCTCACCGTAACTCGCCAGTAGGTTGTATTTATCGCGCGCCCCCTCGACTGCGATGATGTCAGTTGTAAAGCCCAATGTAGCCAACCAATCCGCCAAAGTTTCGATCAAAGTGCGGTTGGATTGATCCTGCTCTGCCTCCAAACTGCTGATGGTCGGCAAGCCGATTAAAGTGCGGTATAACTCGAGAAAGTGCGGTATTGACATATTTTTTCCTGATAATAGGGGATTAATTTCAATAATTATGCAAAATAACGCATAATTAATCACTCTTAAACTTTATTTAACGTGGTGCAAATCATGTATAAATCACATACAATAGCTTTAACTTTTTGCCACTTATAAGGATTAGCCTACCCTATGTCAAAATTAAAAGCCATCATTGTCGGTGCCAGCGGTTACACCGGTGCCGAACTCGCCCTGATTTTAAACCGTCATCCGCAATTTGAACTGAGCGGGTTGTATGTTTCCAGCAACAGTGCCGATGCCAACAAACCGATTTCCAGCCTGTATCCGCAACTGCGTAGCCTGGTGGATCTGCCGTTGCAACCATTGCCTGCCGACAATACTGAGATCGGCAAACTGGCGCAGCAATTTGATACGGTGTTTTTGGCAACCGCCCACGAAGTCAGCCACGATTATGCGCCGATTTTCCTCAATGCCGGCTGCCAAGTGTTCGATCTGTCCGGGGCGTATCGAGTGAATAACGCTGAATTTTATACCCAATATTATGGCTTTGAACACCAACATCCGCAACTGTTGCAAAGTGCGGTTTACGGCTTGGCGGAATGGAACCATGAACAGATCAAACAGACCGACTTGGTGGCGGTTGCCGGCTGTTATCCTACTGTGTCACAACTGAGCCTGAAACCGCTGCTGGAAAATGATTTGATTGACCGCTCCCAGCTGCCGGTGATTAATGCCGTCAGCGGTGTGAGTGGCGCCGGACGCAAAGCCAGTCTGACCAGCAGTTTCTGCGAAGTCAGTCTGAATGCCTACGGCGTATTTAACCACCGCCACCAGCCGGAAATCGCCAGCCATTTGGGCTGCGACGTGATTTTTACCCCGCACTTGGGCAATTTCAAACGTGGCATTTTGGCGACCATCACCGCCAAACTGAAAGCCGGTGTCAGCGCCGAGCAAGTACAAGCGGCGTTTGAGCAAGCTTATCACGGCCGTCCGTTGGTGCGCTTGTGCGGTCGTCATTTTCCGGCGATTAAACAGGTAGAATTCACCCCGTTCTGCGATATTGCCTTTGCCGTCAAAGATCAGCACATTATTATCGTCGGTGCAGAAGACAATTTGCTGAAAGGCGCATCGGCACAGGCGGTGCAATGTGCCAATATCCGTTATAACTTCCCGGAAACCGCCGGATTATTTTAATAGGAGCAGCTGATGAGAGCCTTAGTCTTAAAAGTCGGCGGTGTGTTGCTCGATACGCCGCAAGCCATGGATAACCTGTTGACCGCACTTCGCCACTATCGCCAACAACACCAGCGCCAAATCGTGATTGTACACGGCGGCGGCATTGTGGTGGATAATCTGATGAAAAAGCTGAATTTGCCGGTGGCAAAAAAGAACGGTTTGCGCATCACCCCAAGCGATCAAATTGATATTATCGTCGGTGCACTGGCCGGCATTGCCAACAAAACTCTGTTGGCAAAAGCCTTAAGTATGCAACTGAATGCGGTCGGGCTGTTTTTGGGCGACGGCAACATGACCGAAGCACAACAGTTTGATGAGGAATTAGGACATGTTGCTAACGTGAGCGCCAACGATCCGACGCTGTTAACACAACTGTTACAAGCGGATTTTCTGCCAATTATCAGCTCGATCGGTTTGGACAAACAAGGGCGCTTGATGAACGTCAATGCCGATCAAGCGGCGATTACTATCGCCAAATTGATCGATGCCGATCTGGTGATGTTGTCCGACGTGGACGGTGTGTTAGATGCCAATAAACAACGGATTGCGCAACTTGACAGCACGCAAATCGCCCAGTTGATTGCGGACAAGGTGATCACCGACGGCATGATCGTCAAGGTCAATGCGGCATTGGAAGCGGCAAAAGATTTAGGGCGTGGCGTGGACATCGCCAACTGGAAACACCCCGACAAACTGACCGCCCTGTTAAGCGGCGAAATTGTCGGCACACGGATTTGTCCATAGATAACACATAGACAGCACATAGACAACAAATGCGGGGCGGATTAAAAGCCCAACGTCTTGTTACTAAAAAACTAAAAATTTAAACAACAAAAGAGGAATTTTATGGCACTTTGGGGCGGGCGCTTCACGCAAGCGGCGGATCAGCGGTTTAAACAATTTAACGATTCATTGGTGTTTGACTACCGCTTGGCGGAGCAGGATATCGAGGGTTCGATCGGTTGGTCGAAAGCCTTGACTGCCGTTGGGGTTTTAACTGCCGCAGAACAGCAACAACTGGAACAAGCGTTGCAAGCGCTGCACGCCGTGGTTGCCGCCGATCCGCAGATTATCCTGCAAGACGATCATGAAGATATTCACAGTTGGGTCGAGAGCAAACTGATCGAAAAAGTCGGCGACTTAGGCAAAAAATTGCACACCGGCCGCAGCCGCAACGACCAAGTGGCGCTAGATATCAAACTGTGGTGTAAACGGCAAGTCACCGAACTGCAAAAATCCATCCGACAGCTGCAACACAAGCTGATCGCCACCGCCGAAGCTAATCAAAGTGCGGTGATGCCCGGTTACACCCACCTGCAACGGGCACAGCCGGTCACCTTTGCCCATTGGTGTCTGGCGTATTTCGAAATGTTAGAACGGGACTATTCACGCCTTGCCGATGCCTATCAACGCATGAACAGTTGTCCGCTCGGCTGCGGTGCGCTGGCCGGCACAGCCTATCCGATTGACCGCGAGCAGTTGGCGCTGGATCTCGGTTTCACCTCTGCCACCCATAACAGTTTGGATACGGTGTCCGATCGTGATCACATCATCGAACTGCTGTCTGCCGCTGCGTTAAGCATGGTGCATCTTTCCCGTTTCGCCGAAGATTTGATTATTTTCAACAGCGGCGAATCCAATTTCGTCGAGCTGTCGGACAAAGTCACTTCCGGTTCATCGTTGATGCCGCAGAAGAAAAATCCGGACGCCTGCGAATTGATTCGCGGCAAAACCGGGCGTGTGGTTGGGGCGTTAAACGGCATGTTAATGACGGTCAAAGGCCTACCGCTGGCGTATAACAAAGATATGCAAGAAGACAAAGAAGGCATTTTTGACGCACTGGATACCTGGCACGACTGTTTGGATATGGCAACATTGGTGTTGGACGACATTAAAGTCAACCGTGAAAAAACCCAAGAAGCCGCACTGAAAGGCTACTCCAATGCCACCGAATTAGCGGATTATCTGGTCGCCAAAGGCATTCCGTTCCGCGACTCGCACCACATTGTCGGCGAAGCGGTGGTATATGCGATTCAGCAACAAAAAGCATTGGAAGCGTTAAGCCTTGAGGAGTTCAAACGTTTCAATCCGGTCATCGAACACGATGTTTACCCGATTCTGTCACTGCAATCCTGCCTCGACAAACGCTGCGCCAAAGGCGGCGTTGCTCCACAACGAGTTGCTGAAGCGATTGCCGTCGCCAAAGTGCGGTCGGCATAACTTAACATTCCATTCTCGGTTTAGATAGCGCCATTGATCACAATCAGTGGCGTTTTTTATGCTTTTCTCGCCAAGATTAACGCCTAAAAGCAGCCAAAAATTGATCGCGATCATACTTTATGTCATGCGTGTAGCATACCATTTGAAGTGTAAGCTATCTTCACGTAATATTTACAAGACTGCCCTAAAGAGCTTTTTGGCTATAACCTCTATAAATAAGGAATGACTTATGCAATTCATCAAACTGAGTTTAACCGCACTTTGCCTCGGCTTAATCACTGCCTGTGGCGGAAGTAGCGGAAGTGGCGGTGGTGGCGATAACAGTGGCAATACGGCAACACCAGTCAACGATAATACCACTTCTCCAACGACCAATGTTGATACGCCGAGTACACCTAATACGGAAACCAATAATACTACCGGGCAAGTAGCCAAAATCTTTGTGGATGGAGAGGCTAGTAAAATTAATATTATTGATTTAACTTCGCCAAACTTAAATACGATTACTATCGATGGACAAACCATTCAAGTGATGAGTGGGATTTATGCCGGAGGCTGGAGCAATATTCGCGAAGGCAATGTTACAACGACGGTTTGTTGCGGTAAATATGATTCTGCCAAAATCGGGTTTTATGATCTAGGCGAAGATGCGCCAGCTTATCTATTTTATAACGGCACTGTCACAGCCAAAAACGACATTCCACAAAGCGGTGTCGCAACTTATACAGGGGACTCTTTAATATTCCCGGGCGTTACCGATGAAAATTTGCCTGATCAAATTAAAGGAACCAGCACATTTAACGCCGACTTCGGCAACAAAACGTTATCCGGAAGCCTAGATTCGGCTCAAGCGACTGTCACTGTTAATGCAAAAATCAACGAAAATACCCTTTCCGGTACGGCAACTTCTTCTGTCGATCCCGGAACAGCCAATGTTGATGGCAAGTTCTATGGCAACAATGCTAAACAACTCGCAGGAATGGCATTATCACAAACAGGCGATGAAAGATGGGGCGCCGCATTTATTGCTGGCAAACAATAATCTCAAATTCAAGAGCCACCCCAGTGGCTCTTATTTCTGCTATAATTTACCCAAATTTCTAATCAAGTCAATTTATGCCATTTGATAACACCGATCTCAACCAACACATCGCCAAAATCCACTGGCACGAGCTGCAACCGCACTTTGCGCGCGGGCGGGTGCTGTATCTTGCGGCGAGCTTAGATTTGCTTGAAGTGGCGCAAGCGATGTTGCAGGATAACAGCGTTTATATTGCCGGGCTGATCGAACAACAAAAAATCGCACCGGTCAGCGAACAGCAGGCGCTAGATTTTTATCAGACCAATCAACAACTGTGGGCAGTGGTGCTGGCGCCGTGGGTGTTGGTGCAGCCGGTGGCGGATAAATCCCCGACGCTACAGTAAATAATAAATTTGGCGAATAAAGCGTACAAAGCATAGCGCACTTTGTTATGATTAGCCGTAGTCATTTTGTTTTTCTTCACTCATTCAGGATAGATTATGTCGTTTAACCGCTCTTTCCGTGCTGTTGTTTCCGATTTGGACGGCACATTGCTCACCAGCCAACACATCGTCGGCAGCTACAGCGCCGAAACCCTTAAACGCTTGGAAGATCAAGGGATTGATATCATCTTGGCTTCCGGACGCAACCATATTGACGTTGCGCATATTTTAAACAAAATCGAATCCGAACGTGCCGCGATGATCACCTCCAACGGTGCGCGGATTCATGATCTGCACGGCAATTTGCTCTACAGCAACAGCTTGCCGGAACAGATTGCGTTTGAGTTGATGAATCTGGAGATTGACCACAATAACGTGATTCTGAATTCCTATCAGGACGACGGGTGGTTTATCAATGTGGATTTAAAACAGTTACGCAAATACCACAAAGATTCCGGTTTTGATTACAACGTAGTCGATTTCAGCCACCATCACGGCAGAGGTACGGAAAAAGTGTTTTTTGTCGGGCGCACCGCCGCTGATTTGGCAACGGTCGAACAGCAAATCCGCCAGCGCTATGCGGATCAAGTCAGTATCACCTACTCCACTCCGCAATGCCTGGAAGTGATGAACCAAGGGGTGACCAAAGCCAATGCGTTGGCGCATTTGCTGCAAGATCGCCAATATGAATTAAGCGATTGCATTGCCTTTGGCGACGGTATGAATGATATTGAGATGTTGAGCGAAGTCGGGCGCGGCTGTGTGATGGGCAATGCCGATCCACGGGTGAAAGCAGCATTACCGCACTTGCAGCAAATCGGACTGAATCGTGACGAATCGGTTGCCACTTATTTGCGGGCGCTGTTTAATTTAGTCTAAGGAGCGAGCATGAAACTTTGGTACTCCACTACCAGTCCGTTTGTGCGCAAAGTGCGGTCAGTGATTGCCTATCATCAGTTGGAACAACAAGTCGAGCTGCTGCCGACCGTCGCCGCCAAAGCAGAATCGCCGCACAATCAGGACAATCCGCTCGGGCGCATTCCGGCGTTGCAAACCGATCAGGGCGAGTGGCTGTTTAACAGCAGCTTAATCGCAGAATATCTCGACAGTCTCGGCAAAAAACCGTCGCTGTTTCCGCAAGGGAAAAAGCGCTGGCAGGTGTTGAATTTCCACGCCATCGCCGACGGCATTATGGAAAATACGCTGATGTATTTGGGCGAGCGTATGCTGCGCGATCCGGCAGAGTGGTGGCACAGCCGTCATCAGCAGATGATGGAACGCAATATCCGCTCGTTGTGTTATCTGGAACAACGCTTAGAACAACTTGGCACGGAACTGAATATCGCCACGTTATATGTGGTATGCGTGATCGATTTCTTCCATTTCCGCCTGAATGTGATCGGCATCAATCCAGCAGAAGTGGTACCGCACTTGGATCGCTGGGCGCAACAGATGAACGCAACCTATCCGTGTCTTGCCAGCACCAAGCCCTATCAAAGCTAGAAGAAAAGGCTAAAGATGCAAACCTTATTATTATTGTGCGGTGGGGCAAGTTTGGGCGCTACGGCACGTTGGCTGCTGGCGTTGTGGCTTAATCCGCTGTTTAATCAAATGGCACTCGGTACTTGGCTTGCCAACTGTCTCGGCAGTTTGCTGATCGGCATCTTAATGGGTGTATTTCTCAGTTTTCCCGCCGTCAGTGCCGAATGGCGGCTGTTTTTGATCACCGGTTTTCTCGGCAGCTTCACCACGTTTTCCTCATTTTCGGCAGAAGTAATCGAAAAGCTGCTGAGCGACAAATGGCTGAATGGGCTCGGCGTGGTGTCCGCCCACCTCTTGGGTGCCCTGCTCTGCACCGCACTTGGCTTTTATTTATGGAGATGGCTACACTAAACACCGTTTTAAGGAGCAGTCGATGAAGATTTTAAACGCAGCACAAATCCGACAAGTGGATGCTGACACCATTCAACACAAACCGATCTCCTCGATTAACCTGATGGAACAAGCCGCCGAAGCCTGTAGCCAATGGCTGATTGGGCATTTTCCACGTCATCCTGACCTGATTTTCAATATTGTCTGCGGCTGCGGCAACAACGGCGGCGACGGGCTGGCGATTGCACGCCAACTCAGGTTGCAAGGCTTTAGCGTTCGGGTGTTTCTGTTGGCAGCCGAACGTTATGCGCCCGATTGCCACACCAATTTACGACGCTTGCAAGCATTAGACGTTGCCATTATCACCTTGCAAGACAGCCGGGATTTAAACCGCTTGCAAGACTGCGACGGCGTGATGATCGATGCGCTGTTCGGCTCCGGTTTGAACCGCACTTTACAAGGCTTGGCAGCGGAATTAATCGACGCCGTCAATCAATTTAAACTGCCGACTGTCAGCATCGATTTGCCGTCGGGTTTATCTTGCGAGCAGGAGAATAATATAACGGCAGACACCGTGATTCGTGCCGACTACACCCTCTGTCTGGAAATCCCCAAACTGCCGTTGCTGTTGCCGGAAAATCAGGAGTATAGCGGCGAGATGGTGCTGCTGCCGATCGGCTTATTGCCCGACGCAGTTGCCCGTCAAAGCAGCGAATTGTTTTACACTGACTTACACGATATCCAACAAATCTACCGCCCGCGCCGCCGCTTCAGCCATAAAGGCAGTTTCGGGCATGCGCTGATAATCGCCGGCAGCTACGGCAAAATCGGCGCTGCGGTGTTGGCAACACAGGCATGTTTGCGTGCCGGTGCCAGTTTAGTCAGCGTAGAAAGTCCAAAGTGCGGTTATCCAATTTTGCAAAGTGCGGTGCCGGAAGCGATGGCGATCATCAATCACGGTGAAACGGTGCTGAGCGGTTGCAGCTCGCACTATCGCACTTATCGTGCGGTCGGCATCGGACCAGGCATCGGGCAAGATCCGCTGACCAAATATTACCTGCTGCAATTGTTGCATCAAATGGATAAACCGATGGTGCTGGATGCCGATGCCTTGAATCTGTTAAGTCAGGATCCTGCTGCACAACAGCTGATTCCGCCGCACAGCATTCTGACACCGCATCCAAAAGAGTGGCAGCGTTGGATTGGACAATGGCAAGATGATCAGCATAAATTGCAACTGAGCCGCACTTTTGCACAACAGCGAAAACTGTATGTGGTGTTAAAAGGCGCTTACACTGCGATTTTTTGTCCGGATGGCACTATCCACTTTAACAGCAGCGGCAATCCGGGGATGGCAAGCGGTGGTAGCGGCGATGTGTTGACCGGTGTGCTGACCGCACTTTTGGCACAAGGCTACAGCCCGAAACAGAGCGCGATTCTTGGCGTGTATTTACACGGTTATGCCGGTGATCTGGCAGCACAAGCGCTCAGTCAGGAAGGGATGATCGCCGGTGATTTGATCCGTTATCTGCCGTTGGCATTCCGTGAGTTGCCAGCAACACATTTTTGTTAGCCATAAAAAAGGATAGCTTCAGGGCTATCCTCAGATTATTGACAAAGATATTGATTAGGCTGGGTAGGG
>NZ_VDHB01000199.1:0-3555 GCF_006227735.1 Testudinibacter sp. 'clade 2' | reverse complement strand
TCGCCCCCTACTTTTGCAATATAAATTATGTATTTTAACCTTTTCCAACCACTTAAATATTATTGATAAACGGCTTTTTACCACTATAAATAGAGGAAAAAATGAACAACTCAGTATTAACCGTGATCGGTAAAGATCGGATCGGGATTGTGTATGATGTGGCGAAATTATTAGCCGAACAACAAATTAATATCGTCAATATCAGCCAACAATTAATGAATGAATTTTTTACCATGATTGTGTTGGTCGATACCAGCGCTTGCGCCAAAGATTACCAAACATTAGCGGCATTTTTTGTTGAAGAAGGCAAAAAGTTGGGCTTGGAATTGCGCTTGCAAAATACCGATATTTTCAATGCCATGCACCGGATTTAAGGATTGAAGATGAGCAACAGTATTCAATCTTACGAAATTTTAGAAACACTGAAAATGGTGTCGGATCAACACTTTGATGTGCGCACCATCACCATCGGCATTGATCTGCACGATTGTATCAGCCCCGATTTGGCGACCTTAAACCAAAATATTTTCAACAAAATTACCCATGTCGGCAAAGACTTGGTGCAAACCGCCCAAGAGCTGTCGGCTAAATATGGTGTGCCGATTGTCAATCAGCGCATTTCAGTGACGCCGATTGCGCAAATCGTAGCCGCCACTAAAGCAGACAGTTATGTCTCGATTGCCCAAACCTTGGATCGCGCCGCCAAAGCGATTGGCGTGTCGTTTATCGGCGGTTTTTCCGCTTTGGTGCAAAAAGGCATGAGCCCGTCGGACGAAGTGTTGATCCGCTCGATTCCAGAAGCAATGAAAGTGACCGATATTGTCTGTAGCTCAGTCAATATCGGCTCGACCAAAGCCGGGATCAATATGGATGCGGTGAAACTGGTGGGGGAAATCGTTAAGCAAACTGCGGAAATCACCCCGGACGGTTTTGGTTGCGCCAAGTTGGTGGTATTTTGCAATGCGGTGGAAGACAATCCGTTTATGGCGGGTGCCTTTCACGGTTCCGGCGAAGGCGATACGATCATCAATGTCGGTGTTTCCGGTCCGGGCGTAGTCAAAGCGGCGTTGGAAAGCTCGAATGCAAAAACCTTGACTGAAGTTGCCGAAGTGGTGAAAAAAACTGCATTTAAAATCACCCGTGTCGGTGAACTGATCGGGCAAGAAGCCAGCAAACGCTTAGGCATTCCGTTCGGTATTTTGGATCTCTCGCTCGCGCCAACCCCTGCCGTCGGCGACAGCGTGGCAAGAATCTTGGAGCAGATGGGCTTGAGCGTGTGCGGCACGCACGGCACCACCGCTGCTTTAGCGTTGTTAAATGACGCAGTCAAAAAAGGCGGCATGATGGCATCAAGTGCGGTCGGCGGTTTGAGCGGTGCCTTTATTCCGGTCTCGGAAGATGAGGGGATGATCAAAGCAGCGGAACAAGGGGTGCTGACGCTGGATAAACTGGAAGCGATGACTGCCGTTTGTTCGGTTGGGTTGGATATGATCGCCGTACCGGGCTACACCACTGCCGCCACCATTTCCGGCATTATCGCCGATGAAGCGGCAATCGGCATGATCAACAGCAAAACCACCGCAGTGCGGATTATCCCCGTGCCAGATAAAGATGTTGGCGACAGCGTGGAATTCGGCGGTCTGCTCGGCTATGCGCCAATTATGCCGATCAAACAAGGCAACTGTGAAATCTTCGTCAACCGTGGCGGACGCATTCCAGCGCCGGTACAGGCGTTAAAAAATTAATTGTTCAACCAAAGTGCGGTCAGAACCTAATCTGAACCGCACTTGTACTTCTCACTCAATATTCCTTTTCGTTCTAACAAAATCCAATTGATTATTTCTCCTTTATCGATTTTATTGTATGTTACTCTATCGTTCGTTTACTGTTTAACAAGGAATCCCAATGAAATCAACCGTACTTTTCTCTTTGACCGCACTTGCACTCTCATTTTCTGTCGCCGCCCAAGCGGCACCGCATACGCTGATTAACTGTATCAGCAACTCGCCCGGTCAATTCAGCCCGGCGATTATCAATGATGCCAATGATTTCAACGCCAGTTCACAACAGGTTTATGACAGTTTATTGGCGTTTAAACCCGCTTCAACCGAGATCGAACCGGGATTAGCGGAGCGGTGGGAAATCAGTGATGATGGTTTGAGTTACACTTTTCACTTGCGCAAAGGGGTAAAATTTCATGCCAATAAGGAATTTAGCCCGAGCCGCGATTTTAACGCCGACGATGTGTTGTTTTCTTATTTGCGCCAAGCGGACAAAGATCACCCGTTCCATCATGTTTCCAGCGGAACCTATTTCTATTTCAACTGGATGGCGCTGCCAAAGCTGTTGAAATCAGTCGAAAAAGTCGACGACTACACAGTGAGAATCAACCTGAACCAAGCCTATTCGCCATTCTTGAAAATTGTGGCAATGGATTTTCTGTCAATTTATTCCAAAGAGTATGCCGATAAGATGTTGGCAGCAGGCAAACCCGAAACCATTGATAAAACACCGATTGGCACCGGGCCGTTTGTGTTTCAAGGCTATCAATTGGATCAAGCGATTCGCTACAGCGCCAACGCCGATTATTGGCGCGGCAAAGCCGATATTGATCGCTTGATTTTCAGCATCACGCCGGACGCTACCGCGCGTTACGCAAAATTGCAAACCGGCGCTTGCGATGTCATTGATTTCCCGAATATCGCCGATATCGAACAGATGAAAAACAATCCCAAAGTGCGGTTATTTGCCAAAGAAGGGCTAAATTTAGCCTACATCGGCATCAACCATCGCAAAGCGCCGCTGGAAAATGTGAAAGTGCGGCAAGCCCTGAATTATGCCACCGATAAACAGTCGATTATCAACGTGGTTTATCAAGGCGGCAGCGGCGTGGCGGCAAAAAATCCGTTCCCGCCAAGCGTGTTGGGCTACAACGATACGATTGAAGATTATCCGTTTGATTTAGAAAAAGCCAAACAATTGCTGGTTGACGCCGGTTATGGTGAAGGGTTTGAAACTGAAATTTGGGTGCAGCCTGTGGTGCGTCCATCGAATCCGAACCCACGTCGCACCGCTGAAATTTTGCAAGCGGATTGGGCGAAAATCGGCATAAAAGCCAACTTAGTCACCCACGAATGGGCGGATTTCAACAAACGCACCCGTGAAGGCGAGTTTTATACCGGCACTTACGGCTGGACCAGTCGCAACGGCGATCCAGACAACTTTTTAGCACCATTGCTCGGTTGTGAAAACGTCGGCGGAACCAACTACGCCGGCTGGTGCAATACGGAATTTGAAAGTTTGATTCAGCAAGCGGTCACCACCTCTGATGAGGCGCAACGAGCAGCGTTATATCAACAAGCGTTAGTAATTGCCAAACAACAGGCCCCGTTGATTCCGCTGGCACACTCAGTCAACTATGTGCCGACCAGCCTACGGGTACAAAATTTCCAACAAAGTCCGTTTGGTTATACTGCATTTTATGGGGTGAAAGTGGCGGATTAGGTTTAATCACAAATTTAGGGCGCATTTAGGGCCTGTTGATCTTTGTTTATA
>NZ_VDHB01000198.1:0-6480 GCF_006227735.1 Testudinibacter sp. 'clade 2' | reverse complement strand
ACCATTTTGTCTACTATGCCTAAACAAAGATCAACAGACCCTAGAACAGACTGGTTATAAATAAAAAAGATGTGGTTGCCGTGAGGAATCACATCTTTTTTACGTTTTTACAATCAGATAAAAGTGCGGTCAGATCAAAAGTGCGGTTTATCGCTGAAATATTAAATGCTAAACGACGAGCCACAGCCGCAGGTGGTGGTGGCATTGGGATTGTTGACCACAAAACGTGAGCCTTCCAAGCCTTCGGTGTAATCCACTGTGCCACCGATCAAATATTGCAGGCTCATTGGATCGACCACCAATGACACACCATTTTTATCAATCGTCAAATCACCATCGTTGATTTTTTCATCAAAAGTGAAGCCGTATTGAAAACCGCTACAACCGCCACCGGTGATGTAAACCCGCAATTTCAAGTCCGGATTCTCTTCATCGGCAATCAGATTTTTCACTTTGTTTGCTGCTGCGTCTGTAAAATCGAGAGGAATCGCCATCTCACTCATAAGTACTCCTACGCTGTGTACTTTGCCAACTATAAAAAAAGATTTGCGCATTATAGCACTATTTTTTGGCTAAAAAAGAGCAAAAATTCGCTTTCGAAACACAGAGAGATCATTGGAATGATGGCAGAAATGGTTTCTTTAGGCATAAAATGCTACAATGTTTGGGCAATTTTCAATAATAAAAAGGCGAGAAAAAAGAGATGAGTATTCCTATCTGGAGCGGAGAAGAGCTGGATAAGATCAGAACGGCTTGCAAATTGGCGCAAGAGGTGCTGGTGATGATTGAACCTCACGTCAAAGAGGGCGTCAGCACCGGTGAGTTGGATCGCATTTGTCACCAATATATGCGCGAGGTGCAGCAGGTGATACCGGCATGCTTGAATTACAACGGCTTTCCGAAAGCGACCTGTATTTCGGTGAACGAAGTGGTGTGTCACGGCATTCCGGATGACGGCAAAATCTTGAAAAAAGGCGACATTGTCAACATTGATGTCACGGTGATCAAAGACGGTTTTTATGGTGACAATTCTAAAATGTATCTGATCGGCGAGCCGTCGATCAAAGCCAATCGGCTATGTGAGGTGACTTTGGAATCACTATATGTCGGATTACGCACGGTAAAAGCCGGTATTCGTTTAAATCAAATCGGGCGCAGCATTCAGCAATATGTAGAGAGCAAAGGCTGTTCGGTGGTGCGCGAATATTGCGGGCATGGCATCGGCAATCGTTTTCACAGTGATCCGCAAGTGCTGCATTACTATGCGGATGACGGTGGTGTGGTGTTGAAACCGGGCATGGTGTTCACGATTGAGCCGATGGTCAATGCCGGACGACGTGAAGTGCGGTTGATGAAAGACGGTTGGACGGTGAAAACCAAAGATCGCAGCCCGTCGGCACAATATGAACACCAGATTGTGGTGACAGAAAATGGCTGTGAAGTGATGACGATTCGTGATGAAGAAATTGCTAGCGGACGAATTTCACGCTTGATGATTAACGATTGATTTTGAATAAGTGTCGGAAGGCGTAAAGCATGATATCTAGCCGTGATGAAGTCAGCGCTGTGGTGGTCGAAAATAGTGTAATTGACGTCAGTGAAGTAAAAGTGCGGTTGCAGGCGTTAAAAGCGCAGGAATTGGCGCAATTTAATCACAGTGATATTAACCACTTGATCGCCGAGCGCAGCCGCTTTTATGATCAGTTGTTGCAGCAGTTATGGCGCCAGTTCGGTTTGGATCAACAGCCGTTGGCGCTGGTTGCGGTCGGCGGTTATGGGCGCGAAGAGATGTTTCCGCTCTCCGATTTGGATATTTTGATCCTCAGTGAAACCGCACTTGATACATCACAGCAAGACAATATTAGCGCACTGATTCAATTTTTATGGGATTGTCACTTTGACGTCGGACACAGTGTACGCACGCTGGATCAATGTATTGCCGAAGGGCTGGCGGATATCAGTATTGCCACCAATTTATTGGAGTCCCGTTTTCTGGACGGCAATCAAACCTTGTTCCGACAGCTACAAAGTGCGGTTAAATCCGCTGAATTTTGGTCGATCGAGGCATTTTTTGCGGCTAAAATGCAGGAAAAAGCCGAGCGTTACCAACGCTACAACAATACCGGCTACAATTTAGAACCGGATATCAAATACAGCCCCGGTGGCTTGCGCGATTTACATTTATTATACTGGATTGCGCTGCGCCATTTGGGTGTCAAGAACCTGCAAGAGATTTTGGATTCGGGCTTTATTTACCCGGAAGAACACCGCACTTTGAATCGTGCGCAGCAATTTTTATTCAAATTGCGCTTTGCCTTGCATCTGGTGATTAAGCGTTACGATAATCGCTTGTTGTTCGATCGGCAGGTGAAAGTCAGTGAAATCTTAGGCTATCAAGGAACAGGCAACCAAGCGGTTGAGGAGATGATGAAACAGTTCTTCCGTGCCTCCCATGACATTATGCAGCTGACAGAATTGTTACTGCAACACTACCAAGAGCATTTTATTCAGACTTGCGACAGCGGCGAGGCACAATCGTTGGATGCGCATTTTGAGCTGAAAAATCAGACGATCCGTTTGCGCAATCCAGACTGCTTTTTGCAGCAACCGGACACGATACTGGATCTGTTTTTCCATTTGACACGGCAGCCGCAAGCGGTACTCCATTCCACTACGCTGCGTCGGTTGCGTTTGGCGTTGGTGGTGCAGGATAGCAACAAAAAAGGGCAGTATCTGATTGATATTCCCTCAGCACGACAAAAATTTGTGCATCTGTTGGCACAACCGCAAGCGATTGCTCGAGCGATTGTGCCGATGCACCAGCACGGTGTGTTAAATGCCTATTGCGAAGAGTGGAATAATATCAGTGGCTTAATGCAATTTGATCTGTTTCATGCCTATACGGTGGACGAACACACCGTGCGGGTGCTGTTGAAGTTGGAGAGCTTTCTCGATCCACAAAATGCAGAACAGCATCCACTGTGCGTTGAACTGTTTCCGAATTTGGCAAACCGAACCTTGCTCTACTTGACCACACTTTTCCACGACATTGCCAAGGGGCGTGGCGGTGATCATGCCGAGTTGGGGGCGATTGATGTTTATGACTTCGCACAAAAACATGGTTTTGATGAGCAAGATGCGGAAATGACCGCTTGGTTGGTGCTCAATCATTTGAAAATGTCAGTCACGGCACAGCGGCGCGATATTTATGATCCGCAAGTGGTGCTGGCATTTGCCAATAGTGTGAAATATCAAATTCGTCTGGATTATTTGACCTGTCTGACCGTGGCGGACATCAGTGCCACCAACAGCACCTTGTGGAACAGTTGGAAGCGTTCGTTGATTAAAACGCTTTATCAATTTACCACTCAGCAGCTGGAACAAGGTACGGACTATTTGCTGGATGTCAGTGATGAAATTTTGCAGCATCGTTTGCGGGCATTGGCATTATTGCAACCACTGCTGCAAGAGGAGCGTTTGAAATTGCGCACCGTCAATGATTTTTGGCAGCGTTGTCCGCAAGACTATTTTTTACGCAATAATCCACAGCAACTGGCGTGGCATGTTGAATTGATTTGCCAATCAAATGAGCCGATCATTGTCAAATCCAGCAACCGTTTCTCACAAGGCGGCACCGAACTGTTTGTCTATTGCCCTGATCAACCGCACTTGTTCAACAAAGTGGTGCGTGCTATCGAGGCGAAAAATCTGTCAATTCACGATGCTCAAATTTTAACCAGTAATGACGGCTATGCGTTGGATTCGTTTATTATCAGCGAAACTTCCGGTGTGCTGGCGAAATTTGATCGCCGCCGCAGCATCGAACAGAGTGTGTTGACTGCGTTGCAAAGTGAATATAAACCGGCGCTGAATACTAGAATCAACAATAAGTTACAACATTTTCATGTCCCCACCGAAGTGCGGTTTATCGACAGCAAAAGACGCGAGCAAACTGAATTGGAAATTTTTGTGCTGGATAAACCGGGGTTATTGGTGACGATTAGTAATGTGTTCAGCGAGCAGGGGCTTAATTTGTTGAATGCGAAAATTACCACCACCGGCGAACGGGCGGAGGACTTTTTTATCCTTGCCAATTCGCAAAATAGAGCCTTGGACGACAGTGAAAAACAGCGCTTGCAGCAGGCATTGCTGACCGCACTTGATTAGGGCTGCTTATTTTCAACGAAAACACAACATATAACAAACATCAACAGCCCCTAGAGCAACGGACTGAATAAAAAGAACAGTCGTTCGAAAAAGCGTTTATAAATCGGGCGGCGGTACCAAACTTGTGCATCCATCAGGCTGGATTGTGCTAAATAGCCGGTTTGTAACGCCTCGACCTCTTGTCCGAAACGCAGATCGTCCACGATCATCGTCACTTCAAAATTCAGCATAAAACTGCGTGCATCCATATTCACCGTGCCGACTAATGCCAGACGGGAATCAATCAGAATGCTTTTGGTGTGCAGCAACCCGTTTTCAAAACGGTAAATTTTCACGCCGGCTTCCAACAATTCATCAAAGAAAGTGCGGCTCGCCCATTCGACTAAGAATGAGTCATTTTTCTCTGGTAGGATCAGTTTGACCTCAACTCCACGAATCGAAGCGGTTGCCAGCGATTCGGCAATAGTGGAACTGGGCACAAAATAGGGCGAGGTGATGGTGATGCTGTGCCGTGCACTGCTGATCGCCAGCAGCAGCGATTGAGTCATTAAATCTTGTGGAAATCCGGGACCTGACGGCAAAATTTGCACGCCGTGCGAATCATCTGGTTTATGTTGTAACAGCGGACATTGCGGCAGCAGCGCAACGTCTTCATTGGTTTCCATCTGCCAATCCCAACTATGAACGCCCTGCAAAATAAGTGATACCGGCCCCTCAATCCGCACCATAATATCGATCCATTGTCCGACTTCGGCGTGCTGTTTGAAATAACGCGGATCAACCATATTCATACTGCCGGTGTAGCTAATATTATCATCGATCACCATAATTTTGCGGTGTTGCCGTAAATCGACACGACGAAAAAACATGCGGAATAGATTAGCGTGCAGCGCTTCTTCAATCCGAATGCCGTTGTCGAGCAGATAACGGTAATTTCGACCGCCTAAAAAACGCTTGCTGCCGACGGAGTCCAGTAAAATTTGAATTCTCACTCCACGTTTGGCAGCACGAATTAAGGCACTGGTCAGATCGTTGACCAAACCGCCGTCCGACCAGATATAAAACGTCATGTAAATGGTTTTTTGCGCCTGTTCGATATCCTGAATCATAGTTTGGATAATGCTTTCGGCACTGTTTAAAATATGCAGCTCGTTATTTAATACGCACGGAATACCAACTCGATAGCGGCTCAAGGCAAACAGTGGTTTAAAACGTAATTTTTCGTTACTTAACGTTAAATTGGAGCATTGATCAAAACTGCTGAACCATTCGGTGTAGAGCGGTGCCAGCTTTTTGAAGGACTCACCACGCCGCCGTCCGAGTTTGATTTCGCCTAGAATCAGATAGGCAATAATGCCGAAAACCGGGATCATAAAGATGATCAGCAGCCATGCTAAGGTGACAGAGACCGCTTGTTTTTTAAATGCTAAACGTGCGGTGATGCCAATGCCGAAAATCCAGACAAATGCCGGCAGTAAGTAACCGATAATTTGCGAAAGTTCTATATTCATACTATGCTTATCAAATGCCTTAATTATATGATTGATAGATAACCGCGATGTTGCCAAAAGAAACGATTACCTCGAAAGCTGATATTGCTGATGCTGATATTCCTGAACCGATTGCTGTGGTGTACCGCCACCCCGATTTTATTGTGATCGACAAACCGATCGGCATCAGTGTACATAAAGATCAACAATTATCAGGATTGCCGGATTGGGTGGCGCAGCAAACCGGTGATGCCAAGCTATGGTTGGTTCATCGTTTGGATAAAATCACCTCCGGATTACTCATTTTAGCTTGCAATAGCGCCGCTGCCGCCGAGTTTTCACGCCTGTTTCAAACGCATAAAATAGAGAAACATTATATCGCGCTTTCGAGCGGGAAACCAAAGAAAAAGCAGGGCATGGTGGCAGGTGATATGGCGAAAACACGTAACGGCAGTTGGAAACTGTGCCGCAGTCAAACCAATCCGGCAGTCACCCGTTTTCACAGTGTGCTGTGTGAACCCGGCTTGCGCTTATTTCATCTGATGCCAAAGAGCGGTAAAACGCACCAATTGCGCGTGGCGATGAAAAGCCTCGGCAGCCCGATTTTGGGTGATCAGCGCTATGGTGATAAAACCGCACTTGACCGCACTTATTTACACGCTTATGCACTTAAATTTGAGTATCGGGGTGAGAAAATTGCCATCACACAATTGCCGAGCAGCGGCAAATACTTTCTACGCGCCGAGGTGCAGCGGCAATTGGTGCGGTTAACGATTGATTGCACAACGGATTAAGGGGATAATACCTTAGGGTCTGTTGATCT
>NZ_VDHB01000197.1:0-2930 GCF_006227735.1 Testudinibacter sp. 'clade 2' | reverse complement strand
GCATCAAACTAAAATAATGAGAATTATTTTAGTTTCTTAAAATATTGATAATTTACAGTCTATCCGCTACTGATTTGACCTAAGACAACCGCACTTTTGTTAATTGTGTTAAAATAATTAAAATTCACACTAAAATTATATGTAATATGAATCCATTATTAACCTCCATTTCTCAATTTGGGCGAATTTTAGGTTCGCTGTTTTATCATGCGCCGGAGCAGGAGCAAAACCAGTCGCTATTGGCGTTATTTCAACATGGCGAATGGCAGACAAGCTGCGATTTTTTAAGTCAAGCAAAACGGGAGCAGATTCAACACTGCTTGACCCAGGGGATTGCTCAAGGGCAGGCGCAGTTGAATGAGGATTTTCAAGCGTTGTTTATTGGTCCGAATTCGCTACCGGCGCCGCCTTGGGGATCGGTTTATCTGGACAAAGAGGCGGTCATTTTTGGCAGTTCATTGCTGGAACTGCGTGATTTTATGCAGACCTACAACATCAAGCTGGAGCTGGCACAAAATGAGCCGGAAGACCATTTTGGCTTGATGTTGATGATGGCAGCATGGCTGGCGGAAAACCAACCAGAGCAACTCAATGAATTTTTACAGCAACATTTGCTGACATGGTCAGGGCGCTTTCTCGAACGGCTGATCGCCGAACAGCACCACACTTTCTACCGCGGTTTAGGACTGTTGAGCCAAGCATTGTTAGACAACTGGCAGCAACAGTTGCAACTTGAAGTACCGAAAGTGCGGTTGTATCGCTAAACAGGTAACATATGAGCGGTAAAAACGAGCGCTACTACCAAGCCTTTCTACAGCACAACCATATCTCGCGTCGTGGCTTGCTGCGTGGGGTGTTTAATGCGGGTCAAAAAGCACAGCAGCAAATCAGTAGTGAAGTCTATCAGCGACAAGCCACTCGTCCGCCACAAGCGGTGGCCGAGCCGCTGTTTTTAAAATTCTGCAATGGCTGCGGTGACTGTGTGTCAGCTTGTCCGTATGGTTTAATCCGTTTGCAAAATCAAAAAGCGGTACTTGAAATTGATTTTTGTAGTTGTGATTTGTGCGGGAAATGTACTGAAACCTGCCAAACCGGTGCATTACATCACGAAGTGCGGTCAGACACCGAGCTGCGACCGCACTTTAGTTATCTGTGCTTACGCCAAAAAGGACGCAGCTGCACGCTGTGTGAAACCAGCTGTGCAACAAATGCCATTTCGTTTGATCGCGCCAGCCAAAAAATCATTTTGGACTCAGAGCGCTGCAACGGCTGCGGCGAATGCAAAATTCGCTGTCCATCTTCCTATATTGATTTAATATAAATACACTGACTCACTCGAGCCAAGTCACCACTTCTTCAATCGGTTTGCGATATTTAGCGTTCAGTGCTTTGGCACGATAACCAAAGGTTACCATCACCGAAACACCCCACTCTTCGGCATCAAAAGCACCGTTTTCTGCCAAAATGCGGTTGACTTCGGCGTAGTTGAAGCCCTCAATCGGACAACTGTCAATCCCGATTAATGCCGCACCGCTCATCATATTGGCCAACGCAATATAAGTTTGCTTGCTGGTCCAGTCGAACAACGCACGTTCGCTGTCGAGCACCTCGATATCCGTAGCCTGAAATTGTTGATACCTTGCCAAGGCTTTGCTGATCTGCTCTGCATTTAGACCACGTTGCAGCAAACTTTGGCGGAAAAAGTCCGAATCGTAGCGGGCATTTTTCTTCGCCAAAATCACCACCAGATAAC
Organism: Testudinibacter sp. 'clade 2'; assembly: GCF_006227735.1. Classification (NCBI taxonomy): domain Bacteria; kingdom Pseudomonadati; phylum Pseudomonadota; class Gammaproteobacteria; order Pasteurellales; family Pasteurellaceae; genus Testudinibacter; species Testudinibacter sp. 'clade 2'. Next base: position 1,177 of record NZ_VDHB01000197.1, on the reverse strand, counting down.
TGGCATCTTCCAACTGCGTTGCCATGCCCCAGCTGACCGGCTTCAATTGTTGTCGCAGTTCGGGATTTTGCAGCACCAGAAACTTCCAGGGTTCTGAGCCGACCGAACTGGGCGACAAGCGTGCCAGCTCTAAAATATACTCAAAGTCCTCACGGCTGACTCTCTTCAGCGGATCATAACGGCGAGTTGCCGCCCGAAAATAAAAGCCATCTAACACCTGTTGTTTTGTGATATTGCTCATCCTGATTTCCTTGGTTTAAGTTATTTTCCAACACTCGGTGACAGTTTTGCCACCGATACCCCAATTATCCATCGGGTTAAACCCCTTAGAAATACTCGCGTAATGCTTCGGCCGCCTCCTTATCGCCCTGGGCGGCAGCCTTTTCATAATAAGATTTGGCGCGGGCGTAGTCTTTTTTGACCCCTTCTCCCTTGTAATACATAGCTCCAAGACTGTATTGTGCTTCGGCAAATCCTTGCGCAGCGGCCTGCTCGAAATAGGATTTGGTACGGGCGTAATCTGGTTTGACACCGAGTCCTTCGTAGTACATTAACCCGAGATTGTATTGTGCTTCAGCAATTCCTTGCGCAGCGGCTTGCTCGAAATAGGATTTAGCGCGGGCGTAGTCTAGTTTGACACCAAGTCCTTGGGCATACAGGACCCCGAGATTGTGTACCGCATTGGGATCTCCTTGTGCGGCGGCCTGCTCATAATAAGATTTGGCACGGGCGTAGTCTTTTTTGATTCCTAGTCCATTTTCATAGATGAACCCGAGATAGTTGTGTGCGTCGGCATTTCCTTGTGCAGCAGCCTGTTCGTAATAGAATTTGGCGCGCGCGTAGTCTGTTTTGACCCCTAGTCCTTGTTGGTACATGTACCCGAGATTGTTTTGTGCCTCGTCATATCCTTGTTCAGCGGCTTGCTCATAATAGAATTTGGCGAGGTCGTAGTCGCCATTTCTTTGGGCAGAAAGACCTTGCGCTGTGATTTCCTTTGTCGTGGCGGCGGCTGCAGGCAGGGCGGCAAAGAACAGGCTAAGTGCGGTCATGAATATAGCGCACAGACGTGCGAATTGCTGTCGGCGGTGTAATAGCATGCTATCTCCTTTGTGAAGTTGAGAGTAAATTACCTGTTGGCTCAATTTCCAATCGTCTGTTGGGTAATAGGGTCTGTTGA
>NZ_VDHB01000196.1:0-4140 GCF_006227735.1 Testudinibacter sp. 'clade 2' | reverse complement strand
CTATTGATTTCGGCTTACGCCTAGATTGTGCTCATTTTAAACAACAACTCAAAATATAAACAAAGATCAACAGACCCTAACCTGAGGTAGCGTTGATCAATAAGCTGCCTCAGTTTTTCTTATTTTTGGATCAGAATATGAATAAAAGAACCTTTAAACATTCCGCTTTACCCTATTTTTTCATTGCGCCGCAATTGCTGATTATCGCCGTATTTTTCGTCTGGCCGGCGTTGCAATCGGTCAATATGAGTTTTTATTTGCAAGATCCGTTCGGATTCAGTTCGACTTTTGTCGGTTTACAAAATTACATTGACGTGCTGAAAAATCCCAATTATTTCAAATCGTTCCGCTTTACCTTGCTGTTTTCGCTGTTAGTCACCTTTTTCTCACTGGCGCTTGCTTTGTTGCTGGCAGTGAAAGCCGACCAAGTGATTCGCGCCAAAAACAGTTATAACACCCTGATTATCTGGCCCTATGCGATTGCGCCTGCGGTGGCGGGCTTGCTGGCGGTTTTTCTGTTTGATTCCCATGTCGGTCCACTGTACCAACTGTTTAACCAGATGTGGCATTTTGATCATAAACTGGATTCATTTGATGCGACGTTGGCATTGGTGCTGGTATCCGTCTGGAAACAGGTGAGCGTCAACTTTGTGTATTTTATTGCGGGTTTACAGGGCATACCGCACTCGGTGAAGGAAGCTGCGGCAATTGATTGTAAAAGTCGTACTAAGCGCTTTTGGACGATCACTTTTCCATTACTGGCACCGACCACGTTTTTCTTGCTGGTGATCAACATTACTTACGCCTTTTTTGAAACCTTTGGCATCATCGACACCTTGACTCGCGGTCGTCCAAGCGGTGAAACCTCAACCTTGGTGTATAAAATCTATCAGGATGGCTTTCTTGGTGCAGATTTGGGCGGCAGTTCGGCACAATCGGTGCTGTTGATGGTATTTGTGATGTTGCTGACGGTAGTGCAATTCCGTTTTTTAGAAAAGAAAATTCACTATTGATCAACGCTTGAGGAATAATGATGAAAACAAAATTTTTTGATCATCTGATTTTAATCAGTGGGGTGATCTTTTTGATGCTGCCGGTGTGGTTGGCGCTGACCTCGTCCACCCACAGCGCTGAATATTTGGCGCGCAACGGGATACAATTTTGGTTCGGTGACGAATTTATCAGTACTTATCGTGATCTACTGTTCGGCTCCTCTAGTGTCTTTTTAAATGACACCTCGTTGCAAATTAAAGGTGCCAGCGGTTTGGTGATGTTGAAAAACTCGCTGATTTTAGGGTTGGGCTTCGCCATCGGCAAAATCATCATTTCAATGTTGGCAGCATATGCGATTGTTTATTTTCGCTTCCCGATGGGAACATTTCTGTTCTGGATTATCTTTAGCTCTCTGCTGTTGCCGCTCGAAGTACGGATCATTCCGTCCTACGAAATCGTAGCGCAATTGGGCATGGTCAACAGTTACACCGGCTTGATTTTACCGCTGATTGCGTCCGCAACCGCAACGTTTTTCTTCCGCCAGTTTTTTCTGTCGATTCCAGACGAACTGATCGAAGCCGCCAAAATGGATAATGCTGGACCTTGGCGCTTTTTTATCGATATTTTATTGCCGTTGTCGAAAGCGATGATTGCCGCGATTTTCATTATTATGTTCGTGGTTGGTTGGAATCAGTATCTATGGCCGATTTTAATGACTACCGATGACAGTTTCAAAACCTTGCTGTTGGGGATTAAAGACATTATCAATGTGTTGGACGACGGCAAAATTCCGGCATATAACCGCGCTTTTGCCTTGGCAGTATTGTCGATTGCACCGCCGGTATTGGTGGTGGTGCTGTTCCAAAAATGGTTTATCAAAGGTTTGGTTGATTCCGACAAATAAACGAGAGAAAAACGATGTCCGCATTAGAAATCAGAAATGTCAGCAAAATTTATCCTAACGGCAAGGTGGCAACGCAACATGCCGATATCAGCATTGAAACCGGTGAGTTTGTGGTATTTGTCGGACCGTCCGGTTGTGGCAAATCTACGCTGCTGCGCATGATCGCCGGTTTGGAGTCGGTTACTTCAGGCGATATTTTGTTGGCAGACGAACGAATTAATGATTTGGAACCGGCCGATCGCAACATTGCGATGGTATTTCAAAACTACGCTTTGTATCCGCATATGACGGTGTTTAACAATCTGGCGTATGGCTTGATTAACCGTAAATATCCAAAAGCGGAAATTCAAAAACGCGTGGAAGCCACCGCAAAAATGTTGCAGTTAAGTGAGTATCTGCACAGCAAACCAAAAGAGCTTTCCGGCGGTCAGCGGCAGCGGGTGGCAATGGGACGGGCGATTGTGCGTGAACCGAAACTGTTTTTGTTTGATGAACCGTTGTCTAATCTGGATGCCAAACTGCGTAACACCATGCGCTTGGAAATCAAAGCATTACAGCGACGTTTGAAAACGACTGCGGTGTATGTCACGCACGATCAGGTGGAAGCGATGACGATGGCGGATAAAATCGTGATTCTCAATCGCGGTAAGGTTGAGCAAATCGGTACGCCGCAAGCGATCTATCACCGTCCGGCGAATTTGTTTGTGGCAACGTTTATGGGCTCGCCGGCGATGAATATTTTAGAGGCCAGTGTGCAGCAAAATATGTTGCGACTGCCAAGCGGGCACTATTTCAAACCGGCATTTGCATTGCCTGAAAATTGGCAGGGAAGAGCGGTCAAAATCGGAATCCGTTCGGAAAAAATCCAATTGTCACGCCAGCCACCGATGGTGGAAAACCCGTTTTTGCTGGCGGTCAAGGTGGTTGAAGATCTGGGTGCACAACGGGTGATTCACGGCAGTTTAGGTTCGCAACCATTATTGGCAGTGACTGAAATGCGTGATATTACCACCGACGAAACCTTGTATTTCAGCGTTGCCAGCAGCGACATCTACCTGTTTGATGCCGAAAGCGGACAGGCAATTTATCACGATAATATCAATCCTTAAGGCGGTGAAGATGATACAGCTAATTACCCGCCTCTGTTCTGAATTACCACCGGTGTCTGAAGCTACCTTGCATGAAATTTTGCAGGCAGAGCGCAGTAGTGAGGTGCATCGCCACTATATGCAACTGCCTTGTATGCACAGCATTGAATACGGAAATGCTACCAATAATGGGCAGTGCTTATCCGCCGATTTTCGTGTGGTTGCTTGGAATCTGGAACGGTGTCTCGATGTGAATGCAAGTGCGGTTTTGCTGCGTCAATATCAACCGGATATCGTGCTGTTGTCGGAAATGGACAACGGCATGGCGCGCACGCAACAACGCCACACCACACAGGCATTGGCGCAAGAGCTGGATATGTATTATCTATACGCTGTCGAGTTTCTGGAGCTCGATTTAGGCAGTGAAATCGAGCGCAAATTGGCAAGCGATGATTTCAATTGTAAAGGCTGGCACGGCAATGCGATTCTCAGCAAAGTGCGGTTTAAATCGGCGGCGATGCTGCGTTTTGATGATCACGGACACTGGTTTAGCGGACAAAAAGTGGGTAATCACTTCGGCGAAGCCCGTATCGGTGGTCGCATGGCATTATTGGCAGAAGTGGCAACTTCACAAGGTAATCTGTTAGTGGTCAGCACCCATTTGGAAAGCAACGTTAATCAGAACTTGGCTTATCGAGAACAACAAATGCGCACCCTTGCACAAGCCTGTCAGCAGTTTCGCCCTGATTTACCGGTGATTATCGGTGGTGACTTGAACAGTGGCAACAACCTTGCCGACGGTTTAGATCACCGTGCGGAACCGTTATTTGCGGCAATGGAACAGGTGGGCTATCACTGGCAGGCGAATCCACCCGGCGTGACGACACATCAATCAAGAATCACTCTGCGTCAGGATCGGCAACAAAAATTGGATTGGTTCTGTGCCAAAGCGATTCAATGCTCCCAGCGTGAAATTCTGTCTGCCTTCACCCCTGACGGCATGCCGTTGTCTGACCACGAACCGATTCTGGCGGATTGGGTTTATCCGAAATAACCCGCCCACAGCGCGGAGCGATGCTGGCACAAATTTGTAACTTGCCTTGCCCTTCGCCCCTTGTGGGAGAAGGACAGATTTTGGTACAACCCTAAGACATC
>NZ_VDHB01000195.1:0-14113 GCF_006227735.1 Testudinibacter sp. 'clade 2' | reverse complement strand
AGATCAACAGACCCTATAAACAAACATCTACAAACCCTAACTTAACATAAGATATAACATTATGGATTTTCAATTTACCTGCGACTATCTTGGCAAACCTTTAGTACGTTGTAGCATGGATCACGAAGCGGTTGCCGCTTGGATTAATAGCGAAATTGATGGCGATTGGGCAAAGCTCGATGCTGTTTTAAACATCATTGAACAAGCAAAACAACATGCCACACCGCACTTTGAACAGCGCCTTGAAGGTCGTGAGTTTTTTATTGCCGTCAATGCCGAAGAAGTGATGGTGCAAGCCAATAATTTGAGCTTAGCCTGTGATGATATGATAGAGGACGGTTTTGGCTATTACGATCAAGAAAGTTTGGCATTCTGCGGGCTGGAAGATTTTGAACGACTGCTGCTGCAATATCGGGATTTTATCAAAATAAAATAGCGTTAATGCTATCAAAGCGAGAAAGTATTTTATTTTGCGTCGTGTTCCACACTACCCTTTCTCGATAAGCATAAAATCAATCATTTTTCAAGACCAGAATGATACATTAGTTAAAAAATAAACAATTTTTCATTATTGAGTATAAAATAATCATTATTTTTAACAATTTTTGAAACATATTTAACCAAAATAAATTTATATTGTTGCCAAGATCACAAATTCAAAATTCCGCATTTGTATTTAATACCGCACTTCACTACTATTCGCGCCGTTGTAGAATAACTCTACCGTTCAAACGGATTACGTTGATTGAAATTAATCTCAAACAAGGATAATAAAAAATGGATATAAGTGCTATTAAAGCCGACCAAGCCAGCGCAAAGAAATGGAATAAATTTGATTGTGCTTGGGTATTGAACCTTTTTGGAACTGCCGTCGGCGCCGGCGTTCTGTTTTTGCCGATCAACGCCGGTATGGGCGGGTTCTGGCCGTTAGTCGTGATGGCGGTGATCGTCGGTCCGATGACCTATTTGGCACACCGTGGCTTAAGCCGTTTTGTGCTCTCTTCCAAAAATCCCGGCAGCGACATCACTGAAGTGGTGGAAGAACACTTTGGCAACACCGCCGGAAAATTGATAACACTATTGTATTTCTTCGCTATTTTCCCGATTTTGTTGATCTATGGTGTCGGGATCACCAATACCGTCATCTCCTTTATGGAAAATCAACTAATGATGACGGCTCCGCCACGGGCTATTTTGTCAGTGATGTTGATCGCTGCCTTGATTGCAGTGATGTTGATGGGCGAAAAATTCATGTTGAAAGTCACTGAATGGCTGGTGTATCCATTGGTGTTGATCCTGTTTGCATTGTCGTTATATCTGATTCCGGAATGGAATACCTCTGCGCTGCAACAAATCCCGACTACTCAGGCCTTTTTGGGCACCTTATGGTTGACGATTCCGGTATTAGTCTTTTCTTTCAACCACTCGCCTGCTATCTCTGCTTTTAGCTTGTCGCAACAACGGGAGTATAAAGACTTCGCCAGCACCGAACAACACACCGGCAAGGTGCTGCGTGGCACTTCCGGGTTATTACTGGTTTTTGTCATGTTGTTTGTGTTTAGCTGTGTTTTAAGTCTGACGCCGGAAGATCTGGTGTTAGCCAAACAACAAAACATCTCTATTCTGTCATTCTTAGCCAATAAATTTGATAATCCGTATATCTCTTATTTCGGTCCATTGGTGGCCTTCTTAGCGATCACCAGCTCGTTCTTCGGTCACTATTTGGGCGCTCGTGAAGGTTTGGCAGGTTTGATTGTCAAAATGAATCGTGATGCCGGCAAAACCGCCATCAATCAGAAAAAACTGAACTATGGCACCGCACTTTTCTTCCTGATTTCACTGTGGATTGTGGCAACCATCAACCCAAGTATTTTAGGCTTAATCGAGTCGTTAGGCGGTCCGATTATTGCCATGATTCTGTTTATTATGCCGATGTATGCGATTCGCAAAGTGCCTGCGATGCAGCGCTATCGTGGAAAATTCAGCAATGCTTTTGTTACCGTCATGGGATTGATCGCGATTTCAGCCATTGTTTATGTCCTTTTCCGCTAACTAAAATCGGAGTATAATCGTCATTTAACAAACCTCCGCTTAACTCGCTTTAGGCGGAGGTTTCTGCATAATAAGAACAAGATTAGGTATTCTATGATTAGTGTGTTTGATATTTTTAAAATCGGTATCGGTCCGTCCAGTTCGCATACCGTCGGACCGATGAAAGCCGGAAAACAATTCCTTGACGAATTGGCACAACAACAACTGTTGGATAAAACCGATCAAATTAAAGTCGATGTTTACGGCTCACTGTCACTGACCGGTCGTGGACACAGCACCGACACTGCCGTAATTATGGGGTTGGCGGGCTATTTGCCGGAAAATGTCGATATTGAAGGAATTCCCGGATTTATCGACAATCTGAAACAAACCGCACTTTTGAATATTGCCTGCGGACAATATCAGGTTAAATTTGATGTGGAAAAAGATTTGCTGTTTCAGCGTCACTTTTTGCCCTTGCACGAAAACGGCATGACCATTCGGGCACTGCGCCAAGGCGAAGTAATCTACTCACAAACCTATTACTCGATTGGTGGCGGCTTTATCGTTGATGAAGCACATTTTAACCAAGTGGAAGACAACCCGATTCAAGTTCCTTTCCCTTACCGCAATGCCGCCGATATTCTGCAACATTGTAAAGACAACGGGCTATCAATCGCTGGTTTAATGCTAAAAAACGAAATTGCACTGCACGGCAAAAGTGCGGTCAACGACTATCTGCAACGTATCTGGCAAACCATGTGGGACTGTATGCAACGCGGTTTGAATACCGAAGGGCTGCTGCCTGGGCCATTGAAAGTCACACGCCGTGCCACCGCACTTCGGCATATGCTGGAGTCTAACAATAGTCTGTCGAACGATCCGATGAAGATTATCGACTGGGTGAATATGTTTGCGTTGGCAATCAACGAAGAGAATGCCGCTGGTGGACGCGTGGTGACCGCACCAACCAACGGTGCTTGTGGCATTGTTCCGGCGGTGTTGGCGTATTATCAGCAATTTATTGCGCCATTGACCGAGGAGACGATTTCGCGCTATCTACTGACCGCAGGGATTATCGGTTCGCTGTATAAAATGAATGCCTCGATTTCCGGCGCAGAAGTTGGCTGTCAAGGCGAAGTCGGTGTTGCCTGTTCGATGGCTTCAGCAGGTTTGACCGAAATTTTGGGCGGCACGCCGGATCAAGTCTGCATTGCGGCGGAAATCGGGATGGAGCACAATTTGGGCTTGACCTGCGACCCGGTCAACGGACAAGTGCAAGTGCCGTGCATCGAACGCAATGCGATTGCGTCAGTCAAAGCAATCAACGCCAGCCGCATGGCACTGCGCCGCACCAGCAGCCCGTCGGTCAGTCTGGATAAAGTGATCGAAACCATGTATGAAACCGGCAAAGACATGAACTCCAAATACCGCGAAACCTCCACCGGCGGCTTAGCGATCAAAATCCTGCCTTGCGATTAAGCTGCTGATGAACAACCGTAGCCCAATCTTTCAATCGGCTACGGTTTTTCTTTGCGGTTTTTCTTTGGGGGTTGTTAAGAAGCCGCCATTTAAGCAAAAAACACTATTGCTCTCTTTTTAAACAAAACAAACACTTCCTCAGTCAAAGCCGATACGCTTTATGCAAAGCAGCGATAAATATGGTATAACTAGGCAATGATATTGTTTTATAAGGTACTCAATTTATGTCCGAAAAGATCAACTACAACCCCGAATTAGTCGAAGAAATGCAGCTTTCTTCCAGTCTGGAAGATCTCAAAACCATCCAAGATTTTCTGCGTTGGATGTACAGCTATTTTAATGCGTCCGATATTTTTTATGGACACGGGCAAGATAACGCTTGGGACGAGGCGGTGCAATTGACGTTGTCGGTGCTGCACCTGCCGCAAGATGTGCCGACCGCACTTTACAGCTCCAACCTGACTTATTATGAAAAACAAAAATTGTTCCATGCGGCAATTCAACGGGTCGGCACTCGCACCCCAATCGCTTATTTAACCCACAATGCGTGGTTTTGTGGGCTGGAGTTTTATGTGGACGAACGGGTCATTATTCCACGCTCACCGATCGGCGAATTGATTCAAGATGGTTTCACCGGCTTATTGAAAGACGAACCGAAACGCATTTTGGATATGTGCACCGGCAGTGGCTGCATTGCCGTTGCCTGCGCTGCAAGATTCCCACAGGCAGAAATCGACGCCATCGATCTTTCTCCCGATGCGCTACAAGTGACCGAAATCAATATCGAACGACATAATGCGCTGCACCGTGTGTTCCCGATTCAATCCGATCTGTTTTCTGCCTTACCACCGGATCAATACAACCTGATCGTCTCTAATCCGCCCTATGTCGATGAAGAAGATCTGCAACAAATGCCGGCAGAATTTTATCATGAACCAACAATGGCACTGGAAGCCGGACAGGACGGTTTAATTCTGGTGAAACGCATTTTGGCGCAAGCGGCAGATTATTTAACCGATAATGGTGTTTTGGTGTGCGAAGTCGGCAACAGCATGGTGCATTTGATCGAACAATTTCCGACTGTCGCCTTTAACTGGATTCAATTTAAACAAGGTGGTGATGGTGTGTTCTCGCTGACTAAAGCGCAACTGCTCGCCAATGCGGCACTGTTTGAAGCCTATAAATCGTCGACTTTCCATCATCAGCAACCGGACAGCAAGTTCGGATAGAGAGTGAGTTTGCTGGAGATAATTGCTATAATCACTACCGTTTTTTCTTGTTGCAGGACGTTTTATGCCCGTTAATTTTATTAAAATCTTCCAAGACAGTTGGAATTTCATTCTGAACCAACGCCAAATGGCGCTGTTTTTTCTGCTATTGTTGGTTATTGATAATGTATTTTTCCGTTATTTACTCAATGGTGTCGATCCCCAATCAGAAGGCGGCGGCAGCACTTTTTTGATGTTGACCGTTGCCGGACAAGTGGTCAATTCGTTGTTGATCCTGTGGTTTCTCAGCATGATTACCTTTATCAGCCAGCAAAAACCTGCCAATCTCAGCAATGCCTTTACCTATGCGGTGAAGAAAACGCCGATCTTTTTATTACTGAATTTTCTGATCGTGATGCCTTTTAGTTTGGCAGCGGCCAGCTATGTCGCTACCGGTGGTGGATCGCTATTCGCCCTGCCTTCGGTGCTGATCGGTTGCTATCTGTTTATTCGTTTATGTCTGGCGCCTTACTCCTATGTGTTGGAAAACAGCACATTCTCCCAAGCCTTGAAGCTGGTCTGGCTGAATGGCAGCGGCAAACGTATCCTGCCACTGTTTTTGTTCAGCTTATTGGTCTATCTGATCCCACTGATTATCACCTTGCAATTAGCACCGTTAGCCAGCTCGATAGTAATGACGCTGATTGTTGCTGCCGTCAGCGCTTCGATCAGCCTGTTTACACTGGTGTTTACCTATCGCTTCTACCAGCTGTTTATTGATAAAAATATCCTACGGAAGTTTCAATGAAACAATTACTCGAATTTATCCCTTTAATTCTGTTTTTTGCCGCGTATAAACTTTACGGCATTCAGGCCGGCGCAGTCACTTTGATTGCCGCCACCGTCGTTCAGATGGTTTTGCTGAAGCTCAAATTCGGCGGCATTGAAAAACAGCAAAAAATCATGGCCGCAGCGGTAATTTTCTTCGGGCTATTGACGGTCTATTTCAATGATCTGGAATTTTTGAAATGGAAAGTCACCATCGTTTACGCTATTTTTGCCCTTGCGCTGCTGATCAGCCAATACGGTTTCAAAAAACCCTTGGTCAAAAGTCTGTTAGGCAAAGAGATCAGCTTGCCGCAAACCGTGTGGAATAACCTTAACTTAGGTTGGGCGCTGTTTTTCGTGCTGTGTATGTTGGTAAATCTGTATATCAGCCACTATATGTCTGACGATGCTTGGGCAACCTTTAAAGTTTTCGGTGTCATTGGCATGACTTTAGTTGCCACCGTGATCACCGGCGTTTATCTGTACCGTCATTTGCCGAAAGATCAGCAAGCACACAACACTAATCATCAGGATCAAGAATAAATTATGGGACACGAATTTGTTGAAACCGCACTTGGTGCGAATCCGGGACGGGTATCGAAAGGGCGACTGCTGCTGCGTACCCTTGCGATGCCCTCCGATACCAACGCCAACGGTGATATTTTTGGTGGCTGGATTATGTCGCAAATGGATATCGGCGGTGCAATTATGGCGAAAGAAATCGCTCAAGGGCGCGTGGTCACGGTATCAGTCGATAAAATTAATTTTATTCGTCCGGTGTCGGTCGGCGATGTGATCTGCTGTTACGGGCGCTGCATCAAAGTTGGCAACAGCTCGTTGAAAATCGAAGTCGAAGTTTGGGTTAAAAAGGTTTCGACTGAACCGTTTAACGAGCGTTATTGCGTGACCGATGCAGTGTTTACCTTTGTTGCGATTGACCAAAACGGTCGTCCGAAAGCCATTCCGAAAGAGAATAATGCCGAATTGGATAAAGCGATGTTTGAATTACAAGAATATTATCAACTGCAAAGCGGGAATAAATAAAGGAGAAAAATCATGTATTACGTTATTTTTGCACAAGACAAACCCGGCACACTGCAACAACGCTTAGCCGTGCGGGACCAACATTTGGCGCGTCTGACCGCACTGCAAAATGAAGATCGTCTGCTAGTCGCTGGCCCAAACCCAGCTATTGACGATGAAAATCCAGGCGAAGCCGGTTTCAGCGGTTCTACCGTGATTGCACGTTTCGACAGTTTGCAGCAGGCGCAGCAGTGGGCAGCGGCTGATCCCTATGTTGCTGCCGGTGTATATGGCGACGTGATTGTCAAACCGTTTAAACGTGTATTCTAGGGTCTGTTGATCTTTGTTTATAATTTGAGCTATAGACCCTAAACCGCACTTTGCAATAACCTATTTTACACGCAAACAAAAATACAGGTTTTGCCCCCGATGAAGCAAAACCTGTACTTTAAAAGTGCGGTTCTACCAATGTTCTTTTGGCAGAAACCCCGCAAAATTAGAATTTATAACCTAAACCGATGAAGTAAACCATTGGATCAAGGGTCACATCAGCTCTTTGTTCTTCGCCCCCTAATTTAAAGGTAGCTTTAGTTTTAATTTTTGCATACCAAACCGAGGTATTCAGATATAAATTATCGGTTAAACCGATATCCACCCCGGCATTGACAATTGCGCCCCAAGAGTCTTTCAATTTTAGATCGGTAACGCCTGCCAATATCTCTTTTTCACTAAAGAAGGTAGTATAGTTGATACCTGCACCCAAGTATGGACGGGCTTTGGCGTCTTTATCCAAAAAGTAGTATTGCAGATATAAACTTGGTGGCAAATGCTTAACTTTCGCCGTTTTTCCATATACAGGTAATGATAGCTCATGACTAAAAGGTGTTGCTGCCAATAACTCAACTCCTATATTATCAGTAATCATATAGGTTCCTGTTAACCCTAATTGTGCATTGCTATTTACATTAAAATCATATTGTAACGTATTCCCAGCATGATTTTTAGTCGATGCATCAGGCACGACCAAAATCGGACCACCACGCACAATCACATCACCAGCTTGATGTGCCAACGCCGACCCACTCACTAATACTGCTGCCGCAACTAATGCTAACGTTGTTTTTTTCATTTTGGATTCCTCTATAAATGGTTACTTTATAATTTTACTTTCGGTCTGTGCCGGAAGTGTCACCACTATACCCATAATTAGGTACGCAAACTGTGACCTAAATCAAATTTAAATTTTTTAATAAAAATAAAATATTGATTTACGCTTTTGCTAACAGGCCATTAACAACCAAACCTTTTGATCTAGCCCCAAAACACCATAAATTTGTGCATTTTTTATACTTAGATAAGATTATTCACTTTAACTATAAGATGATAAAGCAATTATATTTGCGTCAGATGAATTGAAACTGCTGACAGATTCAGCAAACCACTCTGACTATCCTTGACCACAACACTACTGCTTTACTCCATTCGCTGTGATAAACTATTAACCATTATCATCAACTCTATAAGTGTCTATGAAACCCAAATCCCTGATTTTTTCCCGTGGCATTTTAGCGATACCGCACTTGCACTCTTTTTTGCCAGATGTTGAAATGGTGACAAAAAGTTTTTTGGGGTCTCCACAAGTAGATCAAGTTTTGGGGTGGGGATTTCGCCCTTCAACTCAGAAAGCACGTGGCTATGCAGCAAAGCACCAATTGCCCTATGTTGCACTGGAAGATGGTTTTTTGCGTTCGTTGGGGCTGGGTGTACAGGGCTATGCGCCGTTTTCAATGGTGGTTGATGATCTTGGGATTTATTATGCTACAGAAAAATCTTCGCGACTTGAGCAGTTAATTTTGGATAAGTCAGCTGATGATGGATTATTGCAACAAGCCGAAACCGCACTTGAGTTGATTTGTGGTTATCAACTCTCCAAATATAATCACGCACCAGATTTCGTACCACCTATAACAAGTAAAGACATTGTGCTGGTGATCGATCAAACCTTCGGTGATATGGCGGTGAAATATGGGCAAGCTGATGCAGCCAGTTTTCAAGATATGCTGCAAAGTGCGGTTACGGAAAATCCCGATGCGGAAATTTGGGTGAAAACCCACCCTGATGTGATCAGTGGCAAAAAGAAAGGTTATCTGACCGCACTTTCTACTGAGTTTTCTCAAGTGCGGTTGTTGGCGCAAGATATTAGTCCACTTTCATTGCTGAAACAGGTAGATAAAGTCTATTGTGTCACTTCACAAATGGGATTCGAGGCGCTATTGGTCGGCAAACCGGTGGTGACATTTGGTGTGCCGTGGTTTGCCGGTTGGCGGTTAACCGACGATCGCCATCCTCAAATTCGCATTTTGCAACAACAGCAACGCCGTGCCGACCGCACTTTATTACAGCTGTTTGCCGCCGCTTATTTGCAATACAGCCGTTATATTAATCCGAACAACGGGGAAGTTGGAACAATTTTTGAGGTGATTGATTATCTGCATCAAGCAACATTATTAAATCAACGATTGCGTGGTCATCTTTATTGTATCGGCATGTCACTCTGGAAAAGAGCGGTGATCAAACCGTTTTTTCGTTTTCCCGGCTGCCGATTACATTTCGTATCTTCGCTGGATAAACTGCGCAAAATACCCCTGAAGAAAGAGAGTCGCCTGTTAATCTGGAGCCAGGGCAAACCTGAATTATTGGCCTATGCCGAACAACAACAGATTCCGCTTTTGCGCATGGAAGACGGCTTTATCCGCTCAGTCGGGCTCGGCTCCAATTTGGTGGCGCCGCTTTCGTTGGTGATCGATGATTTAGGTATCTATTTTAATGCCCAATCGCCTTCTCGCTTAGAGGATATTCTGCAAACCCAAGCGTTTTCCGAACAGGATTTGCACAGCGCTGAGCAGCTGCGACAGCACTTAATTGCGGCTAATATCGGCAAATATAATATCGGTGATACGGAATTTAGCCTCGATAGCCACAATAAAAAATCGATTTTAGTGCCGGGGCAAGTGGAAGATGATGCTTCAATTCGCTTTGGTTCGCCGCAAATAAAAAGTAATCTTGAATTATTACAACAAGTGCGGTTAAATAACCCCGATGCTTATATTGTTTATAAACCGCATCCCGATGTATTGAGTGGCAACCGTGTCGGCGCAATAAAATCCGAGATGGCGTTGCAATATGCTGATAAAATTGTTGAAAATATAAATATTTTACAGTGTATTCAACAAGTTGATGAAGTGCATACGATGACATCGCTCGCTGGTTTTGAAGCACTGTTGCGGCATAAAACCGTACATTGCTACGGATTGCCGTTTTATGCCAATTGGGGGCTAACCTTTGATCATTTATCGCTGGCAAGGCGTCAGCGAAAGTTGAATTTGGCACAGCTTATTTCAGGGGTGCTAGTGTATTATCCACAATATGTTGCACCCAATAGTGGCAAGATGATTGATGTTCAAACTGCGATTGATATATTACAACAACAAAAAAATCAGCTGCAAGGGAACGGGTTGCAACGGCATTGGATGAAAAAACAGCTAACGAAGCTAAAACATCTTTATTTAACCCTAAAATAAGTTGTTGAAATTCTTTTTTTGCCTTAGGGTCTGTGGATATTTGATAAGATAATTGAAATAATCATGATGTTGGAGTTTTATGCTTAGCCATAACTTAGATGATTTAATCACGTCTACCGAGCGTATCCTTTTGTTGCAAGGACCCATTGGGCATTTTTTTCAAAATTTTGCGCAATGGTTACAATCTCAAGGTAAAACGGTATATAAAATCAACTTCAATGCGGGCGATGAATATTTTTATCCGAATACACTCGAAAATACTTTTGCCTATCGTGATTCGCTTGAACAATTTTCTGGTTATTTAACCCGTTTTTGCCGTGAACATCAAATCGATGCCTTAGTCTGTTTTGGTGACAATCGGCATTACCACAAAATTGCCAAAAAAATCGCTACTGCATCCAAGTTGTCGTTTTGGGTGTTTGAAGAGGGCTATTTCCGCCCGGATTACATCACGTTGGAAAAAGACGGCGTCAATGCCTTTTCAACCATTCCACACGAAGCTGATTTTTTTATCCATCGTTGTCCGCAAGCGGTCGAACCACCGAAACCACAAAAAGTGGCACAAGGCTTTATTCCAATGGCAAAACTGGCAATCAGCTATTATCGCAAGGCGTATTTAAACCGAGCGCAATATCCGCACTATCGCCATCACCGTATTCTCAACGTGTTGTATTACATTAAATTATGGCTGATTTCAGGGATTAAGCGATTCAGTTATATGATTCGCGATCACTCCTTCGCCAAAAAAGTGGAGCAAGGGCGTTTTGGTGATTTCTATATTCTGCCATTGCAAGTGTATGACGATAGCCAAATAAACGTGCACAGTGACTATAGCAGCGTAGCACAATTTCTGCGTGAAGTGCTGGACTCCTTTGCCCAAACAGCACCGGATAATTTAAGTTTGATCGTGAAACACCATCCGATGGATCGCGGCTTTATTGATTACCAACAGGTGATCAATGAATATAAAGCTCGTTATCCCCATTTAAACACTCGCTTATATTACATTCACGATGTGCCGATGCCGGTTTTCTTGCGTTATGGCAAAGGCATGGTCACCCTGAATAGCACCAG
Organism: Testudinibacter sp. 'clade 2'; assembly: GCF_006227735.1. NCBI lineage: Bacteria > Pseudomonadati > Pseudomonadota > Gammaproteobacteria > Pasteurellales > Pasteurellaceae > Testudinibacter > Testudinibacter sp. 'clade 2'. The sequence continues at coordinate 2,886 of NZ_VDHB01000195.1, read as the reverse complement.
CGGCATTTCCGCCCTACTTCACGCGATGCCGGTTATCACCTTGGGGCGTGCGCACTACAATATTCCCGGTTTAACCTATCAGGGAAAATTGGACAATTTTTGGCATACCCCCGGAAAACCCAATATGAAACTGTTCTCTGCCTATCGCCGTTTTCACCTTAACAAAACCCAGCTGAACGGCAGTTTTTATAACCGGGTGATTTTGCGTTATCCGTATTATCCACAAAACGCAGGCTGATTTCTGTTCCTTGCTCCCCTAAAATTCTTTAGAGAACGTCAACCGCACTTGCTTATTTTGATTGGTATGAATCGGAATAGTCGAGCGGTTGTCGCTGTAATGAAACGATAAACGCGGCGAAAAGCCTCGCCATGACCAGTCACGCTTTAAAATATCGGCACTCACATTCCAGCGTTTATCTTGGCGCTGAGTGCGAAAAAACGGATCGGCAGCAAGATAACGAGTTGTGGTATAAGACAAATGTCCGCCGAGCGTCAGTTGTTGAAAATCAAAATGGTGCCGAATGCCAGTTTGCCAACTCAACGTGCGGTAAGCGTAGCTCTTTTCCGCAGCCTGATTGAAGCCTTGCTGCACACCCCAATAGTAACTGGTGCGACCTTGCGCAAGATGGATTAGTTTTGCTGTTGCCCAATGTTGCCAGCCACGCATATAGTCAAACTGCGGACGGTAGTGTAGCTGCTGTGACTCCCACGATAGCGCAAGTCGCCAATCCGGCTGGATACGCCAGCTATAGTCCAAACGCAACACACCACCGTGGTATAACCCTTTATGTTGATACAGCACATGGTGTCCGCCCAGTGCAACATCCAGCGAGTGTCGTTGCTGTGTGCCGAAACTACGCCCCAGCATCAAGCGACTGACTGTTTGATCATTATATTTATTCGGAAAATCCGAATGCTGCAACGCACCGCTAACAAACCATTGATATTGCTGTCCGAAACGTTTTTCAGCGTTAATTCCCCATTGCACCCCAAGCCCACGCTTTGCCTTGCTGGACTCAGTCAAAAAATATTCTTTGCCGTCTAGGATAAAAGATTGGCGGCTACTGCCCTGATTAATATTACTACTTGGTACCAGTGAAAAATGGAAGTTCAAATAGGTGGTTTGATCTTTGAGGTGTTGCAATCTTGAAAACACATTATTTTCCACCGCTTGCGGTAACTTTTGACTCAGCGCCAGATTAAATTGGTATTCTGCCGCTTTAATATCACCGGATTTTGCCAGCGCATTTGCCAGTTCTAAACGTGGGCGGTGTAAACTGCTGTCAATTGCCAACATCTTGCGGTAATAGCTGACCGCACTTTGCCATGCTTGCTGCTGCTCGGCAATCTGTCCCGCCAAAAACAGCCCATGCAGAGACGGAGGTACATGGTTTAATAGCGGTGCCAATGCCTGTTGCGCTGCCTTCCACTCGCCTTTTTTCATCTGCTGTAATACTGTCGGCAAAATGTGTTGTTCTAATTTCAAGAGCTGTTGTGTTGGTGCTGCTGTTGGTACCGCACTTAGTGTCGGCACGCTGTTGTCATGTTGATATTGCTGCGGTTCCGGTAAAGTGTCGAGTTGGTAAGTTGGAACATTTTGTTGATTGAGTGTCGATAATTCAGCCGCTGTCGCAGGGATAGCGCCGATAAAAAGTGCGGTAACCCAAAGTGCGGTCAAAAATCTGTTGTTACGCCAATCATAAAACAGGGCATAAAAAATTGAGGATAAACACATAATCCTATCCAATTGAAATATAAAAATTAAATGTTGCCAGCGATTTAGAGGGGCAATGCCCCTCAAGTGCTCAGCTACTTTGTGGCTGTAAAGCTGAAAGTGCGGTTTTATTCGCGTCTGGCACCAAAACCACCTAGATAGTTTTCGGTTTTATCTGCATTGCTGACCCCAAACACGCCGCCGGCTTCATCGGCTTGCGGACCGTAGAAACGACCATCAACTTGCCCGCTCATGGTTTTATCCGCGGTTTGAATATTGCCTTTGAAGGTGCCGCTGCCATTGTTCCAAGCGGCTTTGCCGGACAGATCTAAATGATCAGCAGCCGTTGCTTGATCATTTTCCCAGGTGTACGTTTTGGTGTTGCTGGTAGCAAACTCCAGCTCACGTTTGCCGAAATCGGCTTTAATCGTCACATCGGAGGTGATCAAATCAACAGAGGAATCCTTATGATTACTTCCACTGGAAATGCCTTTATACTCTGCGCTACCTTTAGTCGGCAATTCCGCTGCTGTGGTTTGTTGTCCCAGACTTTGATAGACAGATTCCGCTTCAATAGTACCGGTCGCCTTGAATTTGCCGTAAGTCTGGTAGTTCCAGTTTGCCACCGCCGGATCACGGAAAAAGTAAGCCGGACTTGCGTTACTGCTGTAAACCGCACCATATTGTCCACCGGCTTTCAATCCCGCATCGTAGATGTCTTCGGCATCGACTATCCGATATTCGGTTACACGATCGATTTTCTCACCGACTTTATGGCTAAAAACCTGATAGGGTCTACTGTCACCGGTCAAAATCGCAGCCAACTTCCCCTCTTCGTTATAAAAAACTTTTCGAATACCGGCAAAATTCTGTCCTTCACCCACTTTTTTCACGCCATACTCCACTCGCAGGGTTGACTCATTATCCACTGTGCTTTTATGTAACCGCACAATTGGTGAGGTATATTCGTTATACGCAAAATCTTTCGGTAAGAACTCACCAGCCTTCGGCGTGTTTTTATTCGCCGCCGGTAACGGTGCCACAGGTCCTTCCAGTTCTGGCTGCGGATTAGGTTCCGGTGTCGGCTCTGGCGTTGGAGTCGGCTCCGGTACCGGAATGGGTTCAGGCACTGGGATTGGTTCTGGTACCGGAACAGGGGTCGGGGTCGGGGT
>NZ_VDHB01000194.1:0-955 GCF_006227735.1 Testudinibacter sp. 'clade 2' | reverse complement strand
TTGCTGCAAGTGCGGTCACAACATTATGCAGAAGATAACGAAGAGCAAGAACCGGGCTTGCGTTGTATTGCCGCACCAATCTATGACCGTTTTGGACGGATCATCGCGGGGCTATCGATTTCGTTGCCGACGATTCGTTTTGAAGAGGATAAACTACAGCACTTGGTCGGTCTGCTGCAACAGGCTGGGAAAAACATTTCCGAACAGTTAGGTTTCCATGACTACCCATCCACGACCACCGATAAGTGAGTTTTCCCTAGTCAGCTTAGGGCTTTACACAAAGGCGATTTATACTGTCGTTTGTCAACCGCACTTTTAAATCGATTGATTATAAAAGTGCGGTTGCGCCAGTTAACAATAGCGCTTTACAGCGTTTTCATTTCATCCGCAATGATTTCGGCTTCCGGGCCAAGAATCACTTGCAGTGCATTGTCACCCAATTTGACATTACCTTTTGAACCTAGTGCTTTCAGTTGAGTTTCATTGATTTTACTGCGATTACGCAACACCAAACGCAAGCGAGTGATACAGGCATCAATGCTGCTGATATTGTCTTTACCGCCCAGCGCCGCAACAAATTGCTGGGCTTTCTCACGACGACCAATGTTTTGCGTGACTGGTTCGGCAACCGGCGCTATAAATATTCTCTTTATACGTTGTAAGTAGTTAAGAATAGACATAATTTCCCTCTCTCAAGGATAATAAAAACGAAGTAAATGATAATATATTTCACTATGAAAAATATCTTTACATAAGGAGTGGTTATATTGGCTTAATCCTCTTTTTATTGCAAGTTTTTTCTGCTTGTTTATTGGCTTGAAAACAATCTTGCTTTTCATTAAAAAAAATGATTAAATTGATTCAGTTTTATAGACTGTTTAATTTAATCGCGATAATTAATAGATGATGTAAGGGAGAACAACATGAGACTAATTCCATTGAAAAATGCTGTACA
>NZ_VDHB01000193.1:0-1129 GCF_006227735.1 Testudinibacter sp. 'clade 2' | reverse complement strand
TTGTGAGTGCCGAGATTGGAAAACGGGCGGTGGAGAATAATTATCTGTCTAAAACGGATTGGATGAATTATGTAAATGAAATTAAAGCCTGTGATTCTGATGCTAATTGCATCCAAAATATTAGTGATAAATATGAGCAGTTAGATAAAGAAAAAAGTCAACAGGCATTAGAAGCTTGTCGTTTAGGCGGAAGTTCATCGGCGTGCCAGCAACATCAGGCGCAGGCGGCAGAAGGCTTAGCGTATGCTGCTCAGGAAATTTATCCTACAGCGATAAAAGGGCAGGATAAATGGTGGATTCAAAATCGTTTGGAAAGTACTTATCAAGATAGTCAGAAAGCACCAAGCAATGCGCTGCTCAGTGAGGAAAAATTGGCTGAAATTGATGAGTTACTCAGCCGACCAAATGCGATAGTAACAGATACCCAAAAACTTGGCGAGATAGTGGATGCACTTATCATAAATACACGAACGGATGGTAAAGGAAATGCATATGAGGGAATAGAGGCAACCCAAGCATATCCAAATATTGCTAAATTGAGGGATAAGGTAAATTATGCTGCATTTGGTCAGGATTTAGGCGTAGAGCCGGTTTATTGGGAGTTAAGCCTATTAGGTATGGGGGCGAAAGGTATTGGCGCAACTTCAACAATAGTTGAATCAAATATTGCTAAGGTTGCGGGAAAAGTTACAGAAAATGCATTGGCTCGTAATGTTACTATTGGATTGGGGGCTAATGGTACATTGCAATTAGTCAGTGGGCAGCCTTTTAATTGGTATGAGTTTGCCGGAGCAGGCTTGGCGGCAGGCATTACTCCACAGATGGGAGTTAAAGATGCGATTAGAGTTAATATGGGTATTGCAATGGGGGTTAGTTTAGCCAATGGCAGCAATCCTTTAAATGATACCGGATTAGCGGGAGTAGGGACTTGGGCGGGTAGTAAGGTAACAAATCCTATCCTTTCATCTATATTATCAGAGGGGATTCAAAAACTTCCTTATATAACTGATAAAGTAAATAAGGAAATTTCTAATGAACCTAAAAAATAAGTATTTTGAAAGGGTTCTAATGATCTTTATTGTTACCTTGGTTATAACCGAGATTGGTATTTTTTTCCATACCTAATGTC
>NZ_VDHB01000192.1:0-2121 GCF_006227735.1 Testudinibacter sp. 'clade 2' | reverse complement strand
GCCCAATGTTGCGCCGATATCACCGCCGATCAAATGCCCCGCCGCCCCGCCGATCACCGCCCCGACAACCATATTGCGTTGCTGTCTATCCATACTGCCGCAGCCAGCCAGGCTGCCGACAAGGGCGAACATCATCAAAAAACGGCTGATCATTTGCATAAAAAATCCTTCCAACATCATGATTTAAAAAAGCTTGTTAAAAAGTGATACATCTGTAACAATGCGAATTCTAATGATTGCAGCGCACCCAAACAAGCAAAAAATCAAAACTGAAACACATTGGCAGATTTGTAACATGAGCAAACCCACATTAAACCAAATCATCAAAAACCGCATCAACCAAGCCCTGATTGAGTTGATGGCACGCTATGATTTTCACGCCATCACCATCACCCAAATCACCCAAACCGCCGGGGTGAGCCGGGTGTCGTTTTACCGCAATTTCAGCAGCAAAGAAGATATTTTAATCAAAGCTTTGCGCGGCGATATCGAACAGCATTTTTACCGCACCGCCCAAAGCGGGCAATTAACCAACCACCGGGAATTATTCATGGCCATTTTTGCCTTTGTGGAACAAAAAGGTGATATCGTGGATTTGCTGTATCAAAATGATTTGTCGCATATTTTTTTGGCTTTTATCCGTGAGTGTTGCGGCGCAAAGCCCGAATCGGACAACGACACCGCCTATCACCACTCCCTGAATATGGGCGTGTGCTTCGGCGCGCTCGACGAATGGATACGGCGCGGCAGGCAAGGCACGGCGGCAGAAATGGCGGATAAAGTGGCGCAGGCGTTGGCCACTATATTAGCGAAATGGTAGCTTGGGCGGTGATGACCGCACTTTGAATCCAAGGCCGTCTGAAAAATGTTTTCAGGCAGTCTTTGTTTTTAAAAAAACCTCACCCCGCCGCTTTGCGATACTCCCTCGGCGTGCGGTTGTAAAAGCGTTTGAATATCTGGGCGAAATGGCTCGGGCTGTCGAAGCCGGATTCTGCCGCTATCAAGGCAATGCTTTTGGCGGGTTGGTTTGCCAACAGGTCGGCGGCGTGGTTGGCGCGGTATTTCAGCAGGTATTGCATCGGCGAGGTTTGCAGCGTGCGTTGGAAGCAGCGCAGGCTTTCCCGCTCGCCGATGTCGGCGGCCGCTGCGATGTCGGCAAGTTTGATGTCTTGCACAAAATGGCCATGGATATAATCCAGCATTTTGCGGATGCGGCGGTTGTCTTGGTTTTGTTTGTCGTTATCGGCGGCGAATTTGTGTTGGAAACGTTGGTATAAGGCCAAACACAAGGCGGAAAGGTGGTGGCGGGCGGCAAATTCGAAGCCGAACGGTTCGTCTGCCAACGCCTCAAAGGCTTGCCGGAAATGCGCGGGGCTGTCTGCGGAAACCTCATTGAGCGTGCAGCCGTCAAAAATACTGCAATCCAATAAGGGTGCGAGGTATTTGTCGGCGAATACCGATTCGGCAGCGCCGCTAATCAGGCGGCTGTGGAACAGCAGCGATTGCAATTCGCAGTCGGGATCGGCGCTGGCGTAATGCGGCACGTTGCTGTTGATGACAAAGCCTTCGCCTTGGCTCAGGCGAAATTGTTTGGTCGGAATTTGTACATTCAACACCCCGCTTTTCACATACAGAATTTCAATTTCTTCATGCCAATGCCACGGAATCACGGCATCGGTTTCCACGCCGTAATGGGCAAAATAAGCGGCACAGGGAAAGGCTTCCGTGCCGTGCGGCTGCATTTCCTGCTGGCGGCGGTTGAGGTTTAATCCGCATTGGCTGAGTCCCATAAATTCCCCTTTCTGATAAATAATGCCATTCCAGAAAAGCAAGATAACAAGGCGAGCCAACGCAGTGAGCTTGCTTTTATGGAATGGCATTTGTCGGTTTTTTGATAGTTTAAGTCCGAAATCCGATTGTTTCAAGCCTTATAAGTCGATATGATAACCATCAGATAATCAAGCACATAAGGAGTTTCTATGAAAGCCAATGCACTTTCGCTGCAAAGCTCGGTGGTCGGCCGCGCGAATTTACGCACTTATATTCAGGCGGCACAAGCGGCTGGGTTTGATGCCATCGAGCCGACCAAAGTCCAACTGGATTATTTTTTCAATGCCGGGC
>NZ_VDHB01000191.1:0-887 GCF_006227735.1 Testudinibacter sp. 'clade 2' | reverse complement strand
TTGGCAAAATCTAAAACACATTCTGAGCGTAGAAGTGCGGTAGGGGATTGTATTCGGTTCAGTGATGGTGTGAATATCAACCTGGAATCGGTACAAGACACTTATTCCAACCGCAGCGACAATATAAACGGTGAAATCGGTGGCGACCTGAATATCGAAAGCCGGCAAGATACCAACCACTACGACAGCCAACAGACCCAAGCCAGTGCTGGCGCCAGTGTGGCGATTTACGGCAGCGGCAGCAGTGCTTCGGTGAATGTCAGCGCCAGTAAAGGAAAAGTGAACTATGCGCAAGTGAACGAGCAGTCGGGGCTGAGAGTGGGTGAAGACGGCATGAGCCTCACTGTTGGCGGTAACACTCATCTGAAAGGCGGGATGATTGACAGTCAAGCCACAGCGGATAAAAACCACTTTAGCACCGGCACATTGACGACAGAGAATATTGAAAACCACAGCGAAGTCAGTATGCAGAGTGTCAGTGTGGGGATGTCTACTTCGGGTCCGTCACCGATGCAAGCGATAGGGTTGGCAGCGAGTTTGGCAGGCAATGTCAACAAAGACGACCATACCACCACGCAAAGTGCGGTATCAAGCAATATCAATCTGGACGTGAGAAACGGCGAAACCCCGACCGCACTTTCGCGCGATACGGTAAACGCCAATCAAAAGGTACAGCAGTTTGATAAAGCAGAGTATCAAGAGCGGTTGGAAGCGGCGCAGGTGATTGGCGATATTGCGAAGAATGCGGTGAATCTGGCGACCTATGAAGAGCGCACCGAATCTGCCAAGTTGAAAGACCGGGCGAAGGATGCGGAGAAGGCAGGGAACCGGGTTTTAGCCGCAGATTTATCCGGACAGGCTGCAGCATTAGATAAAAAAATCGATGC
>NZ_VDHB01000190.1:0-884 GCF_006227735.1 Testudinibacter sp. 'clade 2' | reverse complement strand
GTGGGTGAGGACGGCATGAACCTCACCGTCGGTGGCAACACGCATCTGAAAGGCGGGGTGATTGACAGCCAAGCCACAGCGGACAAAAACCACTTTAGCACCGGCACGTTGACGACGGAGAATATTGAAAACCACAGTGAAGTCAGTATGCAGAGTGTCAGCGTGGGGATGTCCACTTCGGGTCCGTCACCGATGCAGGCGATAGGGCTGGCAGCGAGTTTGGCAGGCAATGTCAACAAATCGGACAGCGCTATCACGCAAAGTGCGGTCAGCCAAAACATCAATCTGGAGGTGAGAAACGGCGAAACCCCGACCGCACTTTCGCGCGATACGGCGAATGCCAACCAAAAAGTACAGCAGTTTGATAAAGCAGAGTATCAAGAGCGGTTGGAAGCGGCGCAGGTGATTGGCGATATTGCGAAGAATGCGGTGAATCTGGCGACCTATGAAGAGCGCACTGAGTCTGCCAAGTTGAAAGACCGGGCGAAGGATGCGGAGAAGGCAGGGAACCGGGTTTTAGCCGCAGATTTATCCGGACAGGCTGCAGCATTGGATAAAAAAATCGATGCACAGTTTGGTATAGGCTCGACAAACGGGCAAGCAATCGCTGCGGTGACGGCGGTGCTACAAGGCTTGGCGGGCGGCAATGCAGGACAGGCGATTGCCGGTGGATTGTCACCATATGTGAACAGCCAAATCAAAGCACTGACCGGAGATAACACCGAAGCCAACATCGTTGCCCATGCGTTATGGGGTGCGATTGAGGCACAAGCAAGCGGCAACAGCGCTTTAGCCGGGGCAACTGCTGCTGCGAGCGGTGAAGTCGCAGCCGCGTTTTTAACTAAACAACTTTATGGCAAAGCGCCGCAAGACTTGACGGCGAG
>NZ_VDHB01000019.1:0-15498 GCF_006227735.1 Testudinibacter sp. 'clade 2' | reverse complement strand
TAAAGGAAAAATGCAAAGTGCGGTTCGGGGCGATATATAATCGCCCCCTACTGTTACAACATTAATCGTGTATTTTAACCTTTGTCAGTAGTCTAAACCTTGTGCTTGAAAACACAAGGTTTTTCCCAATATGAAATCAGTTTAAGCAAACGGATCGCGCAGGATCATGGTTTCAACCCGATCCGGACCTGTAGACAGAATATCAACCGGGACGCCGGTCACTTCTTCAATGCGTTTGATATAATCGCGTGCAGTTTGCGGCAGCTGGTTGACATCGGTGACACCGAAAGTGTTTTCTGACCAACCCGGTAAGGTTTCGTAGATTGGCTCGACATTTTCCCAGTTTTCAGCCGCTGTCGGGGCATATTCGACAATGGAGCCGTCCGGCATTTTATAAGCAACACAGATTTTTAATTCTTTGAAGCCGTCCAGTACGTCCAGTTTAGTCATGCAGAAACCGGAAATCGAGTTGAGTTGAATCGCACGGCGTACCGCAACCGCATCGAACCAACCGCAACGACGCGGGCGACCGGTAACGGCACCAAACTCATTGCCTTTTTTGGCAATTTCCGCACCGATTTCATCAAATAATTCAGTAGTGAATGGGCCGCCACCGACACGGGTACAGTAGGCTTTGATGATACCCAATACATAATCCAAATGACGCGGACCATAACCCGCACCGGTGGCAACGCCGCCAGCAGTCGTGTTGGAGCTGGTAACATATGGATAGGTGCCGTGGTCGATGTCCAGCATGGTGCCTTGTGCACCTTCGAACAAGATATTGTCGCCGTTTAAGCGGGCTTTATCTAAAATGGTCGGAATGTCGGCAACCATTGCGGTGATAATATCTGCCACTGCAAAAATCTCGGCTAAGGTTTTATCGTAATCAACGGCGTCAACCTTATAATAATTCACCAATTGGAAGTTGTAGTATTCCAGAATATTTTTCAGTTTCTCGGCAAAGGCTTCACGATTGAATAGATCACCGACCCGCAAGCCACGACGGGCTACTTTGTCTTCATAGGCCGGTCCGATGCCGCGTCCGGTGGTGCCGATGGCTTTTTTGCCCAACGCCGCTTCACGCGCATGATCCATGGCAACGTGGTAAGGCAGAATCAACGGACACGCTTCGGAAATCAGCAAACGTTCACGCACATTGACACCACGGCTTTCCAATTCACCCATCTCTTGCATCAATGCCGCAGGGGAAAGCACTACGCCGTTGCCAATCAAACAAGTGACGTTATCGCGCAAAATACCCGACGGAATCAAACGTAACACCGTTTTTTCTCCGTTGATAATCAAGGTGTGACCGGCATTGTGACCGCCTTGATAACGCACCACATATTTTACCCGATCCGTCAATAAATCAACGATTTTGCCTTTTCCCTCATCGCCCCATTGAGCGCCAAGGATAACAACACTTTTCCCCATAATAGTTTACCTTTTAAGATTTGAAGATGGATATTCGCAACAGTTTACTTTACTCTTTTCCAAGCCTCACTACAATCCACAATCAAAGTGCGGTTATAGGGCTTTGGAAACATTGCGGGCGGATAGTGAGTCCGCCCGCTAGCTTTCGTTATTAATTTTCCGGTGTTTGCATATAACGGAAGAAATCACTGCCCGGTTTTAGAATCATCATATTGCCTGAATTTTTGAAGCTTTTTTCGTAGGCCTTCAAGCTACGCACAAAGCTGAAAAATTCCGGTTCATTACGAAACGCATCGGCATACACTTTGGCAGCGGTGGCATCGCCGTTACCACGTAGCTCTTGGGCGGTTTTGCTGGCGGTTGCCAAGATTACTGTGACTTTGCGATCGACATCAGCTTGGATAAAGGCTGATTTTTCGCGACCCTGTGAACGATGTTCCCGCGCAACGGCATCTCGTTCGGCACGCATCCGTTGGTAAATCGAAGAAGAAACCTCTTGCGGCAGGTTGATTTGTTTAACCCGCACGTCAACCACCTGAATGCCTAAATCAGACGAACTGTCGGCGCCGGTATTCAACGCGTTTAATGCACCGGTCATCAACTCGCCACGCGTGCCGGAAACGATGTCTTTAATGGTTCTTGAACCGATTTCAGAACGTAAGCGGTCATTGACTTTGCGACGCAATAAATTGTCGGCGTAGGTGTAATCGCCACCGCCGGTACTGGTATAAAAACGGCCAAAATCGCTGATCCGCCATTTCACATAAGAATCCACCAGCAAGTCTTTTTTCTCCACCGTGACGAAGCGATCAGCTTGTCCGTCTAAGGTTTGGATTCTGGCATCTAAAATTTTCACATTATCAATAAACGGAATTTTAAAATGAATACCCGGCATATAGATTGAGACTTTGTTGTCGCTGTCACGCAAAACTTTGCTGAAACGCAACATGATACCGCGCGAGCCTTCGTTAATCACCACCACGCTGGAATATACAATCGCTGCCACCAGAATAATGACAGGAACTAAAAACTTACGCATTATTCAAATCTCCCTTGACGAGTGCTGTTTTGGTTGCGTTCTTGCTGTTGTGAACCGTTATAGCTGTTGTCATTGCTGTTTGAGGTCGTCGGCGCAGGTGTGAAAGCGGCTGCCCGGTTTGCTGCGTTGCCCAACGTGGTATTGCTATTCGCCCCTTTTGCTTGTGGTGCATCCGTTTTCTCGACCGCACTTTCAGCGGCTTTCTTTTGATTTAGCATTTGTTCTAACGGTAACACGGTCAGGTTGCTGCCGTTGTTAGAATCCAACATCATTTTCGGGGTTTCAGCCATAATATTTTCCATGGCTTGAATATATAACCGCTCTTTCAACAAATCCGGTGAGGCTTTGTATTCCGGCAGCAATTGCTGGAAGCGCTCTACTTCCCCTTGTGCGTCCAATACAACCTGTTCTTTGTAGGCGGTTGCTTGTTCGATAATCCGTTGTGCGTCTCCGCGTGCAATCGGCTCTGCTTCACGGGCATAGGCTTCTGCTTGACGGATAAAACGCTGTTCGTCTTCTTGTGCTTTGATCGCATCGTCAAATGCATCTTTGACTTGCTCCGGCGGACGCGCGGACTGGAAGTTGACGTCGATCACCTCTAAGCCCATATCATACGGCTTGATGATGTTTTCCAAATAACGCCAAGTGTCTTCACGCACCACAGAACGACCGGTGGTTAAAATATCATCCATGCTCATATGACCGATCACATAGCGCAGGGCACTGTCGGTGGCTTGTGACAAACTGTTGTTGGCATTGGTCACACTGAACAGGTATTTTTCCGGATTATTGACCCGATATTGTACCGTCATTTCCACCACAACCATATTTTCATCTTGGGTCAGCATACTGCCTTGGGTTTTCAGTTCACTGATTCGCTCGACATTGACCGGCACGACTTGATCGATAAACGTCGGTTTCCAGTTCAAGCCGGGCTGCACAATCGAGTTGAATTCACCGAAACGCAATACCACACCGCGTTCCGCCTCTTTTATGGTATAAAAACCACTAACACCCCAAACAATTGCGCCAATTACTGCGGCGATCGGTAATAATTTGCTTAGCCCGTTGAATGGTGTGCCGTTATTGCCGGATTTGCGCCCATTGCCGCCACCCATTTTTTTCAATAAATTACCAAATAGTTCTTCTAAATCAGGCGGTCCTTGTTGTTTATTGCGCTGCTGGCTTTGTTGTTTGTCCGGTTCAGGTGTGCCGGAATCAGGATTGTTTTGCCAGCCTTGATCTTGCTCAGGTTTTTTTGAGCCTGATTGCCCTGGTTTGCCCCAAGGGTCTTGCTCCGAATTATGGTTGTTATCAGAACCATTCCACGACATAGTATCAATATCTCCGTCCAGCTAACATAAAACCGTAAAGCAAGCGGTGCGGCAACACGCTTGTAAAAGCTTATTTGTCACTGGATTTTGTTATAAATAGAATATAAAGGTATTAACTACCGCATTAATTAAGCGTTGTTCGGTACAGTCGCAATTTTAACAAACTGCTAACCAAACAGCTTTGATTGTATCTATTTAACCTCTGGATTACCAGCCTTTTTCCGTGATTTTAGCTGAGTGTAGCTTGATGGCTAAGCTTGATTACACGTATTCGATCGAATGGTTTTGGCACCGTTGAAAAGTGCGGTTCAGTCGCGCCAGCACAGATGGGCGGGAATAATTTGGTTGGCGATCGGTTTCTGCTCGAGCAGACTGAGAATGGCCTGAAAGAGTTCATTGGCGATTTTTTCATGATCTTGGCGAATAGAGTGAATTTTAAACGGCAAGCAGTTTAATAATTCATAATCATCAAAGGTTGCCAGGTGCAGCTGTTGTGAGCTGAGTTGATCCAACAGTTGATGTTCGTTTAAAAAACGGAGTACGCCGACCAGCAAACCGTAGGAGGCAACAAAAATTGCCTGCGGCAAGCGCCCTAAGCGCTGTAATAACTGCTGCATCATGATATAGCCCGATTCGGAGTGGTAATCCCGATGACTGATCCAATCGTTTTGCAGAGCTAACCCCGCCTGTAGCAGACCGCACTTGAAACCTTGCAAACGGGCTTCACTCGGGGTGAGTTGCAGCAGTCCGCCAAGGTAATAAAACTCTTTGAGTTGGTATTTATTGATCATTTGCGCCACCATGGCGGCAACCGCACTTTTATCATCCGTGATGATATAGGGTATTTGTGGTGCATCGGCAATAAAGCGATCCAGTTGAATTGTTGGAATGGTGTTCAAATAGGGGTAGTGCTTACGTTTTTGACAAACCGGGGTGGTGATCAAAATATCAATTTGACGTTCCAGCAGGTTTTCAATTGCTTTCGCTTCTAAGTGCGGTTCTTCATCGGAGCAACTAATAAGCAACTGTAAACCGTGGTTACGACACAAACGTTCTAACATCTGACTGGTTTGTGCAAAGCCAAAATTCGAAAAATCGGGAATCACCAAGCCGATAGTATTGGTGCGTTGTGCTTGCAGCGCTTTGGCATAGATGTTGGCACGATAGTGGTTTTTTTCTGCAATTTGCAGAATCTTTTGCCGTGTTTCCTCTTTAATCCGAAACTCATCGGCGCGTCCGTTCAAGACCATACTAACGGTGGTTTTGGAGACGCCGCTCAGTTCGGCAATATCATTCAGCGTACAACGTTTGGATTTAGCGATCATGGTTAATTATTGGAATAAGATACGGTTTTGTGGGGGGCAGATTGAATCTGCCCAAGGTTATAAAAGTGCGGTTTGGGCGTATGTCCTTACGCAGTTTATTCAGTGCGATATTCAATCGGCGCTAACACCGCACTTTCAATTTCCAATCGGCATGAACTTTGTAACATATTTTGCCGATTTTTAATAAAAAAGCGTGATGTTAGGGCTTTTTCGCCGCCGTTTAGGAAAATTTCGATCACGGAGCGATCGATAAAAATTTCCACCTGTTTTAAATCGGCAATGGCACAATAACGCTGTTCACCCAAGCTCAACATACTTTCGGTTTGCTCGCTGGCGCTGCGATCGAGACAGAACACACCGTTTTCATAGCTTATGGTTAAATGTTGTCCTTGTGGATTATCAAACAGTCGTAGGCTGAAATCGCGATTGTGCGGATTAAATTTCAGATAACGGCGATCCAAATCCGCCAATTCTGTGACTTGCTGTAATGAAAGTGCGGTCAGATTTTGTGGATAATATTGCTCAAGTGGCGTTTGCACAATTTGATTATTTTGCAAGCGCAAACGGCGTGGCATGGTCAAAGCGGAATGCCAAGCATATTCGTCGCTCGGATATTGTAGATCCGGCAGCCCGATCCAGCCAATCATCACCGCACTTTCGCTGTTGTCCAAGCCAGCAAAGGTTTGTGGTGCATAAAAATCGAAGCCGTAATCCAGTTCGCCAAAGTGTTCCACTTCAAATTGTAAATCGTTCAACTTACCGATTACATAAGTGGAGTGATAGTTGTTTTGAAATTGCTGCGTTTCCCGTTTTTTACCTTGCGGCGACCAGATAAACAGATCTTTGTTGCCGATTTTTAACAAATCAGGACATTCCCACATAAAAATATCCTGATTGTCGAAAGCGGATAACTGTAGTTCGCCCAGCAGTTGTGGTGGTGTGTTGATGTTTTCCATTTCAAACACAATCGCTGTACCACTCAAATTGTCGCGTTGCGCACCGCAAATAAACCGCACTTTGCCGTCTTGTGTGAAATACGGCTTTGGATCGCGCACGTGTTCGCTGTAACCGGCAGGGGCGCAGGTCACCAACGGATATTTATCCAACAGCTTGCCGTCGTTGCTGAACACGGCGATATTTTGATACGGAATGCGTGCATTATCGCTGCTGCGACGGGTATTGCCGGTGTAGAACGCCACAATACAATCGCCTAGCGGCAATGCGCCGCCGGAGTAACAGCCGTGCGATTCGAACATTTCCGTCGGAATTAAGGTGTCGGCGAGGGTAAATTGGCGGAAATCCGGCGTGGTGTAGTGCAACCAATGTTTCATGCCGTGCATGGCGCCGTAGGGATACCATTGGTAGAAAATATGGTATTTTTCACCGTCGAATACCAAGCCGTTCGGATCATTGATTAAGCCGAATGGTGCGACCAAATGGTAATCAGGACGGAAATCCTGATCCGTCGCAACCTTTGCCGCCACCGCATCAAGTTCACCCGCTTTGGCGGCAAGCAGACTCTTGTATTTTCCCTGATTGAAGATCAACATTGGACTCCTCCGTTTTGTTAATTAAGCGGACTGCGCCAAATAATCTGCTAATTGTTGTTGGTTCGGCAATGCCGCCATTGCGCCTTTGGCAGTGGTTGCCAGTGCGCCACACGCATTGGCTTGGTGGATAATCGGCACCAGATTTTCCCATTGTTGCCAGTTTGCGGTTTGTGATAACCCGGCAAGCAGCCCGCCGACAAAGGCATCGCCAGCACCGGTGGTGTCTACGGCTTGCACCGCTTTGCCACTGATTAGTTGCTGTTCGCCGTTCAGATGTACCAAGGCACCCTCTTTGCCCATAGTGACGATAATCAATTTTTGCGGGTAGTATTCGGTGATGGTTTTTAAGGCTTGCTCTAAGGTGTCAGTTTCGGTGAGCAGGGTCAGCTCTTCTTCCGAGAATTTTAATACATCCGCCAATTCGACCGCCTGCATCACCGTCATGCGCATGATATCTTGGCTTTCCCATAGTGACTCACGCAAATTGGGATCGAACGACACCATGCCGCCGATCTGCTTGATTTGCTGCATGGCGGTCAAGGTTGCTTGTTGTGAAGGATTGTTCAACAGCGCAATCGAGCAGCAATGCAGCCACTCGCCACGATTGAATTGTGGCAGGTCATCAGTTTGCAGAAACTGATCGGCACTAGGATTGACCATAAAGGTGAAACTGCGCTCGCCGTCGTCATCAAGATCGACCACCACGGTCGAAGTGCGGTTTTGTGGGTCAAGCAACATGAAATCGGTGTTTACATTTTCTTGATTTAACACGTTTTTCATAAAAATCCCGAGCGGATCTTGACCGACACGTCCGATAAATGCGGTTCTGCCACCCAAACGAGCAATGGCAACAGCAACATTCGCAGGGGCGCCACCAGCGGCTTTTAAATAATGTTCTGCACCGTCAGGAATCAAATCCACAACAGCATCGCCTAATACCCAAACTTTTTGTTTCATGCCAGCCACCTTTGTTTCTATTGTTACGCAAGAAAATACCATGCTCAAAATTTTAGCTAAAACGGTTTAGTGTGGCAATGAAAGTAGGGTTTTTCTTGAGAATAGGGTTGGGAAATGTGATCTGGATCTAAAAAATGCGGTTAAGTTGGTGATAACCGCACTTGTGTTGTTTCAATTAAAACGTCTTTTCAAAAATCAGATTGATATTCTTCTGTGTATAGGAATACATCGACGGCAGGTTGCTGTCTTGTTTTTTCCAGTTGAAATGCAGTTTCGGCGTGATGCCCCAAACGTGCCAATTGCGTTTCCACAGGGTTAAATTCACGTTATAAATCTTATCGTTGCGCACTTTACCGAGCGGAATCATCTCGCCCAATTTGGCTTGATCTTTGTAGTTGCGCTGTGCGTAAGAAAAGCCCAAACGGGAGGAAACGCCCCATTGCCACTCCTGCCCCCAACCGATCCGCAGGGTGCGCGTATTGTTGCTGTATTGCAATAAGCGTGTTTTTTCGCGGTTATAATCGCCGCCGACATAAAAAAATTGGCGCGGGCTGCGCAGCCACAGCAGGGTGACAGACGCCAATTGGCTGTGTCCGTTCAAGTTTTGGCTGTCGTAATAGCGCTGTTCGGCGTGTTCAAGAGCGGTCGAAATCTGCCAGTTGGCATTGAGCCAGCGACGATATTCGCCGCGCACGCCGTTCGCCCATTTATACGACTGGTTGCCGTACCAGCGTTTTTCATAAAATGGCAAAATAGACACACTTTGCACCGCACTTTTGTGGCTATAACCGAGATAAGTGCGGTTGTAAATATCGTCATAATCGTGGTTATCCCAAAAATTCTTACCGAATAGCTCCGTGCCGACATGCAGATAGTGTGCGCCAGTCAGGTTGAAATCACGCTCTAGGCTGAACGAGTAGGCAATGCCGTGCGCAGACTGCGGCAGCATGCTGTCACCTTTGACAAAACCGGTATTCTCGATTTCACGCTTGGACGAAGTGTTATTAACATTGCTGTCACGCAGGTAATAGGCACTGAAACTGCTTTGCCAGCCACTGCGTTGTTGCAATGTGTTGAGATAGGAATCAATCAATTTGACTACTGGCGCCGGCACGCCGACCGCACTTTTGGCTTTTTCAAACTGATCGCGTGCTGCATTGTCTTGCCGATCGTGAAACAGGCTTTTTGCCAATTCGATCCGCACCGGATTGAGATCCGGATTGACGGCGAGAATCTCACGAAAGCGGCTAATCGCCAGCGGATAATCTTGCGCCAGTTGCGCTAATGTCGCCTCGGCAAAACGGACGAGAATCGGATCATGTTGTGCAAACGTGCGGTAAATCGGCAACAATTCATTGATTAATTCTGCATTGCGTTGTTGCAGTGCTAAATTTAACCAATCTTGTGCTAACTGTGGGTTCGCTAATAATTGTGCACGACTAACTCGTAACGGCTGCACCGCACTTGGCGTTGAATCGTCCACCGTTTTCAATGGCGCAGTTGGCAGGGCGATATTTTGAATGCTGTCGGGGGTTGTCGCTTGATTTACGCTAACAGTGGTTTTGGCAACCGCACTTGCTGCACAAAGTGCGGTCAGGCTGGTTACTAAAAGAGATTTTTTCATGTGGTTTCTTAAAAAAAGAGGCGCAGGTGCGCCTAGATTAATTGATAATTTTTCATACAACCAAAATGATTATTTAGCAGCGTTAAATACCGCTTTGGTTTCACTTCCCCATTCATTGGTTAACGTTGCTGAACCAGCAACTTCAGCTGCGCCACGTCCCATAAATTTCCCCTCATAAGTGCCTGAAAGTGGTATATTGATTAGACCTTTATCGGTGGTTTTGGCATTACCAGCAAAGGTGATCTCACCATTTTTAGCTGTGATGGCTGTTTCGGAGAGTTCAGTTTCTCGCCAAATATTTTCGAAGTGCATTTGAGTTATATCACCAGAAATCGTTTTTTTATCAAAGTTCGCATTAAGTGTTACCGTACCTTCGGAAATAATGTCAGCACTGGCGATATAGCTCGTTCCTTGATATTTAGCAGAACCTTTAAGTGTTTCTAATTCATTGGCATTAGTAGATCGTCCTGAATAAATCACCATTGCATCGTTAGCGTTACGTCCATTGACTGTACCACGAGCTGAAACACCGGCAATACCAGAGTCATTTAAGTTATTGCTGTAAGTATCATAAGCAGCTTGGATGTTTAGCACTTTACCATTAGTCACGGAGCTACTGCTTACAGATTGAGTAGATTCTCCTTTGCCGGAGCCATCAGCAGCTACTAATTTGGCTAAACCATCTTCATTTGTCCAACTGTCTTTTTTGATAGGCTCTAAAATATCGCTATTATTTAAAGATGCTGCGGTATAAACATAGGTGTTTGGTTCAGTACGTGCTAATTCAGCTAAACGTGCTTCTTCAGCTTTGCGAGCTTCTTCGGCTTTGCGAGCGTCTTCGGCTTTACGAGCTTCTTCGGCTTTACGAGCTTCTTCGGCTTTACGAGCTTCTTCGGCTTTTTTTGCCGCATCGCTGGTTGTGTTATCTGTTGCTGGTGTAGTTGTTGTGGCGGTATTTGTGTTGTTTGGTGTTGAACTTCCACCACCTGATGAACCACAGGCAATGGCTCCGAGGGAGATTAAAATCGCAAGTGCGGCTGTTTTGATCGTCGGTTTCATCATTGGATTCCTTGTTGGTTATTTATGAGATAAAAATGAAGTATTAATGTGGTTTTCGCTCCAAATTGACGAAAAAAACATTAAACCTCCTTAGTTTAAAAAAAAAAAAAAAAAACAAGGCTTTAGCGTTTTTTAAGCAGAAATTTTGATCTTTATCACGTTTATTTTAAAAATGGAGTAAAATTTCAAAAAGAAAAGGGAGCGGTTCAAGGCAGAAATAAAAACGCGCTATCGGCAAGAGGGCGGATAGCGCGTTGAAAATCGGGGATTGTACGGGAGTTAATAAATCACGTTGTTGTGATAACGCGACAGAATCGCTTGGATATGATCCATTTTCTCTTTGCTTGGCGGCAGCACATCTTCCAATTCGTATTTTTCGCCCATCGCTTCCCATTTGTGTTGTCCCAAGCGGTGGTACGGCAGCAGTTCGATTTTTTCGATATTGTGCATGTCTTTGATAAATTCGCCGAGCAGGGTAACCGAGTGATCGTCATCGGTGTAACCGGGTACGACCACATAACGAATCCAAGTGCGTTGGTTGCGTTTTTGCAGGTAACGGGCGAACTCTAACGTGCGTTTGTTCGGCACGCCGATCAAATTTTGGTGAATTTTATCATCTAGTTGTTTCAAATCCAGCAGCACTAAATCCGTGACATCGAGTAAGTCGTCAATCACTTCGTCATAACGCCGTACAAAGCCGTTGGTGTCTAGGCAGGTGTGAATGCCTTGTTCTTTGCAGGCGCGGAACCAGTCACGCACAAATTCTGCTTGCAAAATCGCCTCGCCGCCGGAAGCAGTTACGCCACCGCCGGACGCATTCATAAAATGGCGGTAAGTGACCACTTCTTTCATCAGTTCTTCAACGGTGATCTCTTTGCCACCGTCTAAATCCCAAGTATCACGGTTGTGGCAATATTGACAACGCATTAAACAGCCTTGTAAAAACAGAATAAAACGGATTCCCGGCCCGTCCACCGTGCCACAGGATTCAAAAGAGTGAATGCGTGCTTTAATCGTCATAGCCATTCCAAAAGAGAGTAAAAGTGCGGTCAATTTTACCTGAAACAAGTGCACTTTGCGATAGAAAGTCGTAACAGACCCTAGACTGAGTCAACTTTTCAAGCAGAGGTGATACTTGACTGCCTCGGTGAAAGGAGGCATTATGTAAATATTGTTAATACTTATGGTGGGAGAAGCATAATGGAACAACAATTGACACCAGAATATTTGGAATATCTAAAAAAAGAAGCCGCTTTAGGTGATAAGGATTTTACCGAAGGAAAAGAATTTTCCGGTGAAGAGGTCTATCGCGGGGTGAAAGATGTTTTATACAATGCAGTATTAAAATATGAACAAAATGTCGCCTGAGTATACGATTAGTTATTCTGCGAGAGCAAAACAGAATCTTGAAAATATTGCTTTGGGGATTTACGAATTTACCCTCAATTTAACGACGGCGGACACTGTTATAAATCGTATTCGCAATGGCATTGAGAAGCTCAAGAATCTTCCGGAACGCGGCTCATTAGGTATTATAGAGGGTACTAGAGAAATCTACTTGGGCGGTTATCGGGTTGTTTATCGAATCAATGGAGTTGTTGTCAGGATTATTACTGTTATTCATTGTTCTCGACTTTATCCCTAAATAATTGATTAACCCTGTCAGATGACAGGGTTAATTTTTATGCAACAAAAAGCCCCGCCAATCGGCAGGGCTTGAAAGCTGGATTAAACCTGAATTACATGGTTTGTGTAAAGGTACGAGTAATCACGTCTTTTTGCTGTTCCTTGGTCAGCGAGTTGAAACGTACGGCGTAACCGGAAACACGAATGGTCAATTGCGGATATTTTTCCGGATTTTCCATAGCGTCTAACAACATTTCACGGTTCATCACGTTGACGTTCAAGTGCTGGCCGCCTTCGATGCTGGCTTCGTGGTGGAAGTAACCGTCCATTAAGCCCGCCAAGTTGCGTTTTTGCGCTTCGTAATCTTTACCTAACGCATTCGGAACGATAGAGAAAGTATAAGAGATCCCGTCTTTAGCATAAGCAAATGGCAGTTTGGCAACCGATGTCAGGGAAGCGACCGCACCTTTTTGGTCACGACCGTGCATTGGGTTGGCGCCTGGTCCAAATGGTGCACCGGCACGACGACCGTCAGGGGTATTACCGGTTTTCTTGCCGTAAACCACGTTAGAAGTGATGGTTAATACGGATTGGGTTGGCACAGCGTTACGATAGGTTTTCAGTTTTTGAATTTTCTTCATGAAACGTTCAACCAAGTCACAAGCGATGTCATCAACACGGCTGTCGTTGTTACCGAATTGCGGATATTCGCCTTCGATTTCAAAGTCAACAGCGATACCGTCTTCGTCACGAATCGGTTTCACTTTGGCGTATTTGATAGCAGATAATGAATCCGCTGCCACAGACAGGCCGGCGATGCCGCATGCCATCGTGCGGTAAACGTCACGATCATGCAACGCCATTAATGAGGCTTCGTAGCTGTATTTGTCGTGCATGTAGTGAATGATGTTCAGCGAGGTGACATATTGGGTTGCCAACCAGTCCATAAAGCTGTCTAAACGGGTCATCACATCATCGTAATCCAAGTATTCACTGGTCACTTTATCTGTTTTCGGACCGACTTGCATTTTCAGTTTTTCATCGATACCACCGTTGATCGCGTATAACATGGTTTTCGCCAAGTTTGCGCGCGCGCCAAAGAATTGCATCTGTTTGCCGACAATCATTGGGCTGACGCAGCAGGCGATCGCATAGTCATCACTATTGAAGTCCGGACGCATCAAATCGTCGTTTTCGTACTGTACGGAAGAGGTATCGATTGACACCTTAGCGCAATAGCGTTTGAAACCGTCCGGCAGTTTTTCAGACCACAAAATAGTCATGTTTGGTTCCGGCGATGGTCCCATGGTGTATAGTGTGTTCAAGAAACGGAAGCTGTTTTTGGTCACCAAAGTACGACCGTCTAAGCCCATACCGGCTAAAGATTCAGTTGCCCAAATCGGGTCGCCCGAGAACAGTTGATCGTATTCAGGGGTACGCAGGAAACGCACCATACGTAGTTTCATCACTAAGTGGTCGATCAATTCCTGTGCTTCTTCTTCAGTAATTTTACCGGCTTTCAGGTCACGTTCAATGTAGATATCTAAGAAAGAAGAGACACGACCAAAGGACATTGCCGCACCGTTTTGTGATTTTACCGCAGCCAAATAGCCGAAGTAAGTCCACTGTACCGCTTCGCGCGCATTGGTTGCCGGACCGGAAATGTCGTAGCCGTAGCTAGCCGCCATTTGTTTGATTTGACCTAAAGCACGGTGTTGTTCCGCGATTTCTTCACGCAATTGGATCGTCATTTCCAAGTCTTCGCCTCTTTCTAAGCGACCTTGTAATGAACCGAATTGTTTGAATTTATCCGCCATTAAGAAATCAATACCGTATAACGCAACACGGCGGTAGTCACCGATAATACGACCACGACCATACGCATCAGGTAATCCGGTTAACACCCCGGATTTACGGCAGCGCAGGATATCCGGAGTATACACATCGAATACGCCCTGGTTATGGGTTTTACGGTATTCGGTGAAGATTTTTTTCACTTGTGGATCTAATTGGCGTCCGTAAACTTGGCAAGAACCTTCCACCATTTTGATGCCACCGAATGGAATAATTGCACGTTTCAATGGCGCATCAGTTTGTAAACCAACGATTTTTTCCAGATCTTGTTGGATATAACCGGCGTCATGGGATGTGATGGTTGAAATGATAGAGGTGTCAAAATCGTACGGCTCGTGGGTTTTGTTTTCCACTTTGATGCCGTCCATTACCTTTTCCCATAGGGTGTCGGTGGCAGGAGTCGCGCCGACGAGAAACGCTTCGTCGCCTTCGTATGGGGTGTAGTTCAGTTGGATAAAATCACGCACATCAACAGTTTGCTGCCAATTGCCGTCTTTAAAGTCAGCCCACGCTTGTTGTTGAAGTTCAGTTAGTTGTGTCATATCGATACATTCCTTATTTAACAATAAATTAAAATCATTATATCGCCAGAACCGCACTTGCTGCCGATATGCCTAAACAGATGATCAATGGTGTTCACGATTCAAATACCATTGCATTAAGGCGATGCAAACCGCACCACCCACGATATTCCCGAGTGTCACCGGGATTAAATTTTTAACAATAAAATGTGCCATATCCAAATCGGCATACTGCGCCGCATTAATACCAAGGCTTTGCCAAAATTCAGGACTACTGTAATGTGCTGTTAAAATACCCATCGGGATCATGAACATATTAGCAACACAGTGTTCAAAGCCGGAGGCAACAAACATTGAAATCGGCAGAATTGCTGCCAGCGTTTTATCGGTCAGGGTTTTGCCGGCATACGCCATCCATACCGCAATACACACCATAATGTTACAAAAAATCCCCAGGCTGAACGCTTCAACCCAAGTGTGATGAATTTTGTGCTGGGCGGTGTTTAAAATCACCAAGCCCCATTGTCCGTTGGCTGCCATGGTTTGTCCGCCAAACCAGACCAACGCCACGATAAACAAGCTGCCGATAAAGTTGCCGCTATACACAGCCGCCCAGTTCTTTAACATTTGATAGGTGCTGATCTTGTTTTCCACGCGCGCTAAAATTGTCATGGTGGACGAAGTAAATAGCTCGTTGCCGCACACAATCACCATAATAATGCCCAATGAGAACACAATCCCACCGACAAATTTGCTCATGCCCCAAGCCACATCCGCTGCACCGGTCTGGGTGGTTGCGTAAAAGACAAAGGCGATCGCAATAAATGCGCCCGCCGGAATGGCCGACATAAAAGACAGAAACTGATTTTTCTGGGCTTTGTAAGCGCCGGCATTGACGGCAACCGTCGTGATTTGTGCCGGATTCAGCATCGTAGTGGAATTGTTGGCATCTGTGCTCATGTTTAAATCTTTATCCTTCAGCCTGAGAATCAATCTAAGCGTTAAAACCTAAAAAATTTTTTAAGATTTATTATTTTTTTTTAGCATTATAATTTTTTGTTGATATACAAACAAATCATTTTAAGATGCTGTGTTATGTTATCTCACAAAATGTGATGTAGATCAATTTAGCCTGTTAACACTGGGTTAAGATGTTATTTAATGGTTAAAAT
>NZ_VDHB01000189.1:0-582 GCF_006227735.1 Testudinibacter sp. 'clade 2' | reverse complement strand
TGGCAAAATCTAAAACACCTTCTGAGCGTAGAAGTGCGGTAGGGGATTGTATTCGGTTCAGTGATGGTGTGAATATCAACCTGGAATCAGTGCAAGATACGATGTCCAACCGCAGTGACAATATAAACGGTGAAATCGTCGGCGACCTGAATATCGAAAGCCGACAAGACAGTAATCACTATGATAGTAAGCAAGTACAGGCAGGCGGTAGTTTTTCAGTAACCTACGGCTCAGGTGGTGGCGGTTCGGTGAATGTCAGCGCCAGCAAAGGCAAAGTGAATTATGCGCAAGTGAATGAGCAGTCGGGGCTGAGAGTGGGTGAGGACGGCATGAACCTCACTGTTGGCGGTAACACCCATCTGAAAGGCGGGGTGATTGACAGCCAAGCCACAGCGGATAAAAACCACTTTAGCACCGGCACACTGACCACGGAAAACATCGACAATTACAGCGATGTCAGCGTGCAGAGCGTCAGTGGCGGGTTGTCGACCGACATGGGCAATTTGGCGATGACGGGCGTGGCGGCGGCGATGAGTGCCTTGGGCAATGTCAGCAAAGACGACAGCTCGACCACGCAAAGTG
>NZ_VDHB01000188.1:0-2906 GCF_006227735.1 Testudinibacter sp. 'clade 2' | reverse complement strand
AATCCCAACAACAATTTATTGTTGTATCGGAGCTGGCAAAATCTAAAACACCTTCTGAGCGTAGAAGTGCGGTAGGAGATTGTATTCGATTCAGTGATGGCGTGAATATCAATCTGGAATCGGTACAAGACACTTATTCCAACCGCAGCGACAATAAAAACAGCGGTTGGAGCGTGGGTGGTTTTATCGGCACAAACGGCAACAGTTATGGTTTTGGAATTGAAGGTTCAGCACAGGCAGGAAAAGGGCGGGAAAACAGCGACAGTGTCACCCAGAAAAACACGGTGCTGAACACCGACAACTTGACACTCAACAGCAAAAATGACACCAATATTAAAGGTGCGGTGGTGAATGCCAAACGGCTGGACGGTGAAATCGGCGGTGACCTGAATATCGAAAGTCGCCAAGATACCAACCATTATGACAGCCAACAGACCCAAGCCGGCGCCAGCGTGGCGATTTACGGCAGTGGCAGCAGTGCCTCGGTGAACGCCAGCCACAGCAGCGCCAAAGTGAACTCTGCGCAAGTGAACGAGCAGTCGGGGCTGAGAGTGGGTGAAGAGGGCATGAGCCTCACTGTTGGCGGCAACACCCATCTGAAAGGCAGGGTGATTGACAGTCAAGCCACAGCGGATAAAAACCACTTTAGCACCGGCACGTTGACGACGGAGAATATTGAAAACCACAGTGAAGTCAGTATGCAGAGTGTCAGCGTGGGAATGTCCACTTCGGGGCCATCACCGATGCAAGCGATAGGGCTGGCAGCGAGTTTAGCAGGCAATGTCAATAAATCGGACAGCGCTACCACGCAAAGTGCGGTCAGTCAAAACATCAATCTGGACGTGAGAAACGGCGAAGTGCCGACCGCACTTTCGCGCGATACGGTAAACGCTAATCAAAAGGTACAGCAGTTTGATAAAGCAGAGTATCAAGAACGGTTGGAAGCGGCGCAGGTGATTGGCGATATTGCGAAGAATGCGGTGAATCTGGCGACCTATGAAGAGCGCACCGAATCTGCCAAGTTGAAAGACCGGGCGAAGGATGCGGAGAAAGCAGGGAACCGGGTTTTAGCCGCAGATTTATCCGGACAGGCTGCAGCATTGGATAAAAAAATCGATGCCCAGTTTGGTATCGGCTCAACCAATGGGCAAGCAATCGCTGCGGTGACGGCGGTGCTACAAGGTTTGGCGGGCGGCAATGCAGGACAAGCGATTGCCGGTGGATTGTCACCGTATGTGAACAGCCAAATCAAAGCACTGACCGGGGACAACACCGAAGCCAACATCGTTGCCCATGCGTTATGGGGTGCGATTGAGGCACAGGCAAGCGGCAACAGCGCTTTAGCAGGCGCAACTGCGGCAGCGAGTGGTGAAGTGGCAGCCGCGTTTTTAACCGAACAGCTTTACGGCAAAGCGCCGAAAGACCTGACGGCGAGTGAGAAGGAAACGATTTCGGCACTGAGTCAAGTGGTTGGCGCATTAAGTGCGGTCACTATTACAGACAATAGCAGTGACGGTTACCGTGGTGCGGAAGTGGCGAAGAGTGCGGTTGAGAATAACTTTTTAGGTAAAGCTGAGCGAGCTGAATTAAGGAGATTGTCTGAAAAAGGAACCTTAACAATAGAAGAGGCGATAAGAGCAAAATATTTATTAGATAAAGACCCTTATTCAGAAAAACTATTAGCACAGTATCAAGCTGATCCGTCGTCATTGACATTTGAACAACATCAACAGTTATTCGCTTATTTAAATGATTACGGCATAGCTCCAGAACAAATAATACGTTTGCAGAAACCAGCATTTAGCCCTGAAATAACAAATGATTATCGTGATTTTAAAGAGCGTATAAATACAGTTATTTCTCAGCATAATCAACTGGAAAGAAGAATTGCTGACGGTGTTTCGACAGGAATTGTAACAATCGGGGTAACAAAAGGTGCTCAAGTGATCTCTGCGGTAAGTTCAAGCTCGACTAAAGCGGTTTTGGGTATATCGGGCGTTTCTAGTGTAGCAGGACAGTATTATTCTGAGGGTACAGTAGATCCGCTTAAAGTCGTCGTTGATGTAGGAACGGGCTATGCGACAAAAAATACCAAGCTATTAGGAACGATAGCGGGAGGACTGGTAAATGGTGCAGCTAATTCGGCAATTGATGGTAAGTCATTAGAGGTTGGCGCAGTGGTCGGTGGTGTTTCGAACGCACTTGGCTATGGGGCATCGAAAGGAACCTATCATTTTGTAAATAATCAAGTAAATCCTATTTATAAAGAAATGTGGGTGCCGTTGAATAAGGAGCTTCCTTTTATTGAAAAATCGACTAGAAATGATTTTAAAGCATCGGTTGTGGGTAATGTATTAGGAGAGGGGTTTAGTAAAATAAGTTCCACATTCATTGAAGGAAATATTATAAACAATGATAAAAATAAAAGAGGTGCTCATAATGATTAAGCTTTTTTATTTTATTAAGATATATGCTTTTCTTGTGGTCGGATTACTTTTTTGTTATTTTTTATTTATGGTCGGCTTGTGGATTATTTTCTATTTTGTATATGATGATTTTGTTTTTGATTTTTATTTAAAAAAAATGTTGATTTTTGCTTTTAAGTGGAGTTTTCCTGTTTCTATAGCATACTATTTTTTTATACCATCTAGATATAATGTAATTAATTCGAATAGATTTCATGATTAAGGTTTTGAATGAATATAGTAATTACGATATTTATAGAGAAGCAACAAAAACACTAAAAAGAAAAAAGCGGCACAAGTTCAGTTGGCTGATGCGGAGCAAGCGATAGCAAAATACGGCAAAGGCGGCGCTATCCAAATGGCAGTGCGCGCCGTGACCGGGGTATTGCAAGGCATTGCAACCGGCAGTGCCGAAAGTGCGGTTGTGGGTGGCGTGTCACC
>NZ_VDHB01000187.1:0-1165 GCF_006227735.1 Testudinibacter sp. 'clade 2' | reverse complement strand
CGAATGTGGGCAAATCGACCCTGTTTAACGCTTTGACAAAAGCTGGCATCGAAGCGGCAAACTATCCGTTTTGCACCATCGAGCCGAATACCGGCGTGGTGCCGATGCCGGATCCACGTTTAGATGCGCTAGCGGAAATCGTCAATCCGCAACGGGTGCTGCCAACGACCATGGAGTTCGTTGATATCGCCGGTCTGGTTGCCGGTGCGAGCAAAGGCGAAGGTTTAGGTAACAAATTCTTAGCTAATATCCGCGAAACCGACGCCATCGGTCATGTGGTGCGTTGTTTTGAGAACGACGATATTGTGCACGTTGCCGGTCAGATCAATCCGGCGGAAGATATCGACACCATCAACACCGAACTGGCGTTAGCCGATTTGGACAGCTGCGAAAAAGCCATTCAGCGTTTGACCAAGCGTGCCAAAGGCGGCGACAAAGAGGCGAAATTCGAACTGTCGATTATGGAAAAAATCCTGCCGGTGCTGGAAAATGCCGGCATGATCCGTTCGGTAGATTTAGATAAAGACGAGTTGCACGCAATTAAAGGCTACAACTTCTTAACCCTGAAACCGACCATGTACATCGCCAACGTCAATGAAGACGGCTTTGAAAACAACCCGTATTTAGATCGCGTGCGTGAAATTGCCGCCAGCGAAGGTGCGGTGGTGGTGCCGGTGTGTGCAGCGATCGAATCAGAAATTGCCGAGTTGGACGACGAAGAAAAAAATGAGTTTTTACAAGAGCTGGGATTGGAAGAACCGGGCTTAAACCGGGTGATCCGTGCCGGTTATCAATTGTTAAACCTGCAAACTTACTTCACTGCCGGGGTGAAAGAAGTGCGTGCTTGGACCGTTGCCGTTGGCGCCACCGCCCCGAAAGCCGCCGCCGTGATCCACACCGATTTTGAAAAAGGCTTTATCCGCGCCGAAGTGATCGCCTACGATGATTTCATTCAATTCAAAGGTGAAAACGGCGCAAAAGAAGCCGGCAAATGGCGCTTGGAAGGCAAAGACTATATTGTCAAAGACGGCGATGTGATGCACTTCCGTTTTAATGTGTAATTCATTTCTCACCAAGAGAATTGATAAAGCAAAAGTAGGGGCTGATTAACTATCCGCCCGTTTGCGAAGTGCGGTATAAGCACTTAATCAATAAAGGAAAAATG
>NZ_VDHB01000186.1:0-1204 GCF_006227735.1 Testudinibacter sp. 'clade 2' | reverse complement strand
GGTACAACCCGAACATCCTTTACATATTAACCCGATGACATCGTTTACACTTCGGGTTTATGCCACAATGTTGGGCGGATAATTCTTTGGGTTATGTCATCGAGTTCACCAAGAAAATGAAACCGATAAAACATTTCCCATAATCCATCACCTTTGGGTAAAAAGGCGATTTTTTCACCTGCTAGCACTTCACTAATATAGCGTAATTTTCCACGCCATTTGATTTCACCATTATGCCTTACACTTCGCAAAATAGCCTCTCGGTGATATTCATATTCTTCAATCCGTGTGGGATAAATACGGATTGAGGGTGTATAACAGCTCATCGGCATTTGTCTTTCCAGACCTTCATGTGAACGCAGTTGATTAAACTCTTCTCTAAAAATATCTAGCTTTTGTTGGAATTCATGCATTTCTATCTTAAGCGTATCCACCTTTGCAATATAGCGCTTCAACTCCCTGTGCATTCGTTCTAAACGACCATTTTGCTGTGGTTTTCCTGCTTCAATACGTTCAGGGCGAATACCTAAATCAATTAGCCATTTCGATAATTTTGTCAGTCCACCTAACGCAACGGAAGCAAAAGGCGCTCCATTATCACTGCGGATTGCCCAAGGTAAGCCGTATTCCTTAAAAATACGCTCCAGTAAAGGCTGCACCTCGGTATAGCCATGCTGAGTTAAACCCTGACAGGCGAATAAATAACGGCTGTAATTATCATGCAATGTAAAAGGATAACACCTTTTATTCCCTACCATGAAATCGCCTTTAAAATCCATACTCCAACAATGATTAGATGAATGACATTCTCCAAAAGGTAAACTGTCTGCCGGCGTTTTAAGATGTTTTCTGCGTGTTTCAACTAATCCTGCTTTGGCTAAAATTCGGTCGCCCGTACTATCGGCACACCATTTTATATCAGACTCTAACTGCCGCAAATGGTCTAACAGCTTTTTTGCTCCCCAATATCGTCGTTTCAACTTTTCTTGTACTAAACGCTCACAAACATAAGCAGAAACTGCATTAGGATTGTGGTGTGGCTTGCGAGAAAGCGCACTCAGCCCAGCTAAACCATTTAAATGGTAGCGTTGAATCCATTTGTCACCCGTAGGGCGACTAATGCCAAATTGTTTGCAAAGTTCACTTTTACTCGTGCGTTTTGCTAAATAAGCTTGAATAAAGCAGATTTTTTGTTCCATGACAC
>NZ_VDHB01000185.1:0-19805 GCF_006227735.1 Testudinibacter sp. 'clade 2' | reverse complement strand
AATCCGCCCCTACTTTGCCTCATCAAATATCTTTGTCAATAATCTGGGGCGGATAACTATCCGCCCATTTTTTATGACCGCTAAACAGGAAAAAAGATGTTTCAAAACAATCCGTTATTAAGCCAATTGAAACAACAGATTCGCGAAAACAAACCGCGTGTGGAAGGCTCGGTGAAAGCCCATGAAAAAGGTTTCGGCTTTTTAGAGTGCGACAAGAAAAGCTATTTCATCACCCCGCCGGCAATGAAGAAAGTGATGCATGGCGATAAAATCAGTGCCGTTATCGAAACCAACGGCGACAAAGAACAAGCCGAACCGGAAGCCCTAATCGAACCAATGCTGACCCGCTTTATTGCCAAAGTGCGGTTTAACAAAGAGAAAAAATTGCAACTGATTGTTGATCACCCCAGCATTAACAACCTGATTAACGCCAACAAAGCGCAAAGCGTAAGCGACGAATTGCAAGAGGGTGATTGGGTGGTGGCTGAATTACAGAAACATCCGCTGCGTGACGATCGCGCCTTTTTCGCCAAAATCAGCCAATTTATTTGCCGCGCCGATGACCATTTTGCGCCTTGGTGGGTCACTCTTGCCCGTCACCAACAACCTCGTACACCGGTTGCCGGATTGGATTCATACACCTTGGATCAAACCCTGTCACGCCAAGATCTGACCACATTGGATTTTGTCACGATTGATGCCGCTTCCACCCAAGATATGGACGATGCGCTGCATATTGAAGAGACCGATAACGGCTGGAAATTGTGGGTCGCGATTGCCGATCCGACCGCTTATATTCCGCAGGATTCACAAATCGAGCAAGATGCCAGACAGCGTTGTTTCACCAACTATCTGCCAGGTTTCAACATTCCGATGTTACCGCGCGAACTGTCGGACGAACTCTGTTCGCTAGTGCCACAACAGCAACGCCCAGCGTTGGTTTGTACCATTGAAACCAATCGCAACGGTGAAATCACTGGTGAACCCCACTTTAGCGCAGCGTGGATCGAATCCAAAGCCAAATTGGATTATGACGAAGTTTCCGATCTGTTGGAGCAAGTGACAAACCACTGGCAGCCAAACGATGAGAAAATCGCCAAACAGATCGAGTTACTACACCAATTTGCCCTTGCGCGCATTGATTGGCGCAGAACGCACGCCCTGCTGTTTAAAGAACGCCCGGATTACAGTTTTGAACTGGAGCAAGACGGCAAAGTGAAAGCTATTCACGCCAAACACCGCCGCATTGCCAACCAGATCGTGGAAGAAGCGATGATTATCGCCAACACCAGTGCAGCACAGTATTTGGATCAACACGCCAAGTGCGGTATTTTCAACACCCACAGCGGTTTCGATCAAAAATTTCAACAGGCAGCACATGATTTCTTGCTGGCAACCCTTGCCAATGATGACAACCGTGCCGAATTGGCGCAACGTTATTCGCTTGAAAACCTGACCACGCTCAACGGCTATTGCCAAATGCGCCATGATATCGAGCAATATGATTTCAGCTTTTTGGAAATGCGCTTACGCCGTTTCCTGACCTTTGCCGAATTCAAAGCCGAAGCCGCACCGCACTTTGGCTTGGGGCTGCCGGCTTATGCTACTTGGACCTCGCCGATTCGCAAATATTCGGATATGGTGAATCACCGTATTATCAAACAGTGTCTGCTGAATCAAAGTGCGATCAAGCCCGCCGATGAGATTCTGGCTCGCTTGCAAGAAGCTCGTCGCCAAAACCGCATGGTGGAACGTGATATTGCCGATTGGCTCTACAGCCTGTATTTTGCGCCATTGGTGGAACAACAACCCATTTTCAGTGCAGAGATACAAGATGTCAGCCGTGGCGGCTTGCGGGTACAGTTGCTCGACAACGGCGCTAGCGTATTTGTGCCAATCTCGACCCTGCACGATAAAAAAGAGGAAACTACCCTCAACAGCGATGAATTGGCGCTGTATATCAAAGATCAAAAAGCCTACCAAATCGGTGATCAAGTGCAGATAAAGCTAGTAGAAGTAAATGTCGTCACACGCAGTTTGATTGGCAATGTAGTTTTATAGCACTACTATAAAAATCAGAAGGGTGGAGGCAATCCACCCTGATAAAGAGTATTTAAGCGATTAAATTCACCGATTGCTCATAATATTCCGGCAGAGGCAAATAGTTTTTGCCTGCAATTTGGCTGACAGTTTGATTACTCACGCTCACATCAGTAAATTCAAAAACCTCTACTTGATAAGCATATCCCATTATCGGCTTAAACCAATTTTCCACTTTTATACTGTCTGATGTACCGCGCAACGCAACGATCAAATCATTTTTCTCTCTGAAAAAATAAGACTGCTCAATTTTGGCATCCGTAAAACGCAAAACGTCTCTACCCGCAAAAAAATCATAATCTTTGATCACATCCCGACCAAAATTAGTACCAAATATATAGGTATCATTGCCGATACCGCCTTGTAAAATATCTTTACCCTCACCACCATCTAGTCGATCATTACCCTGCCCACCAATCAAAATATCATTCCCAGCACCACCATATAACTGATCATTGCCCCACCCGCCATCTAAAATATTATTGCCTACATTACCAAGCAAAGTATTATTCAAAATATTTCCATATCCAGCAATGGACTTATCACCAATCAATGTTAGTCTTTCCAAATGTTGACCTAGAGTATAAGTGACGTTGCTATTCACCAAATCATCCCCTTGGGCAATCCCTTCGATAATATGATCTCCATGATTATCGACATAATAAACATCATTACCGGCACCACCATACATTTTATCAGCACCTGCCCCGCCATTAATCACATCATGCCCCTGCCCGGCAAAAATAATATCATCGCCACTGCCAGCCTTGATGTTATCGTCATGGTTGCCACCAATAATAATATTATTTGTTACTACATCCATTTCAGAGAAAAACATACCTCGTTCAATATGGTTATGAATAATCCAATCATCATTATTACCGGCACGTAAATCCGCCAGTAACGTACCCTTTTCAATAAAATTTAACATAGCTAATTCATTAATAAATTCATTAATCAAAGCCTTTCTAGCCGTATCAGCCGTTGAAAAATAGAGCGCATCATGCCGAATTTCAAAGAATGACCCGACTTGCTCTCCTAAGGGGATATGGTAATAATAGTCAATGACCAAATTTAACAGTGCGCTGCGCAGTTTTGGATGAGACAACATATAATTATGTTCTAAATTATTAACTGAATTTACCACCAATTCAATATCATCAGCAAAAGCGTTTAAAAAACTGTAGTTTTTCCCTTCCATAAGATGACTGACTTCTTGTTGAATAAATCGAATTAATGTTGCTGTTTTATCTTTAGAATAATGTGAAGGCTCATAATTTTCTAAATTGGCAAAAATTTCTGTGAAATGGCGTGACAGTAGACTGATTTTAGGTGCTATCATCGGTAACACGAGCAGTTCTAAACCATGATAGGTAAAGGTAGAAAGTGTCAGCTCTGCTTGATCCGCTTTAACGATATTAAATTCACCGGCAATTTTCAAGGCAGCCAATCCTTGCGTTAAAAACGGAATTCCATCTGTTAAAAACTCTCCTCTCAAGGCATAGGCAAGAATATTTTCTTCGCCCCGAATTTTTGTCGGAAAGGTTGCGGTATTCAGCACCACCGCACTAAACAGTTGCCCTAATAATTCAGAAACATCTGCAATTGGTTTCTCTACCGTATGATAAGCATTTAAATCTTGATCTTCTTCATAACCAAGCTGCCTTAATACCGTTGCGATATTTTTTGCCATTGCTTCCGTTGCTGCCAATCTAAATGGTGCCGGATCAAAGGTTATTGCCGGTTTATCAAAAAATACTCCGGCTAATGCTGCTAATCCACCACCAAGTGAATGCCCGGTAAAACTGACCGTTTTATCAGGATAGTTAGAAACAATCTCTTTATAGTATATTGCTGCATCAAAAATCTGTTGATGTGCCTTGCCCGCAAGTGCAATCTGAAAATCGGCAACCCACTCCTTTAGATCCCCGACATTAGTACCGGCAAAAGCGATAACAATTTGCTCACCTTTCATATAGGCTTTTGCTTCAAAGCCACTCGCTGTATTTTGTACATACCCAAGATTACCTGTTAACGGTACATTACTAGAAAGCGTCTTATCTAACGATTGCCATTCCGGTGGTAAAATAAAACGATTGTTGTCATGTCGGGCAATTACATTGGAATTTGCTGCCAGAATTGCATATTCTAAAGTCGAAATAGCACTGCTTGTTGAGCTAGTCAAGATTGTAGCCATCTAATTTTCCTTATAGATCAAATAACAACTATCTTACAAGAGGGAATTTGCTGATCACAATCAATTTTTTGTAAATAGTGTGATAGTTAAATGCGTGATTAAATTCTAGTAGAACCGCACTTTAGGCTCTATCTGAATCAAAGTGCGGTTTTGATTTAGGCAATCAACGGCAGAATCGCGTTGACGATTGGGATGACGATAATAAACAGTAAGGTGCTGGTGGTCACCACGTTGGTGGCATATTCCACATCGCCGTTAGCGGCATGCGCCAGAATCGGTAGTACTGCCAATGCCGG
This sequence comes from Testudinibacter sp. 'clade 2', assembly GCF_006227735.1. Lineage (NCBI taxonomy): Bacteria > Pseudomonadati > Pseudomonadota > Gammaproteobacteria > Pasteurellales > Pasteurellaceae > Testudinibacter > Testudinibacter sp. 'clade 2'. The sequence goes on along the minus strand of NZ_VDHB01000185.1, from coordinate 15,212 downwards.
TACGGCGGATTGGACAATCAAAGTATAGGCTTCTGTTGGCGGTAAGCTGCCGAGTGAGCCGGTGCCAAACAGAATCAGCACAATCATCATTCCGGGCACTAAAATAAAGCGCCCGATTAAAGCCACGCTTGCATCGCGATCAAAATGAATGCTCTTCAAGCCTGCGTCCGCCAACACGATCCCGACATAGATTAACGCTAATGGGGTCACCAATTCGCCGACATAACCCAATGTCGAATTGACAAAGGTCGGCAACGAAATATCGGCAAGCAGAAACACAAATGCCAAGATCGCACCGATAATTGGCGGCGTTAACAGTTTTTTCCAGTCAAAACCGCCCTGGCGTGTGTTCGCATCGACCGTCGGATCATCATTGGCAATCAACCAGGCGCCGATTGTCCAGGTCGATACCGTATTGACCAGATAGCAAACCAAAAAATATGGCAAACTAACTTCACCAAATAACGCCACATTGAGCGGTAAGCCGATAAAAATCGTGTTGGCATTGACGATCACGTTGATAAAAACCCCGCATCGACCACGCCGAACGTTTAACACCTTGACCAACAAAAACGCTACTGCATACGCCAATACAGTCATCAAAACAAAATAGATCAGCCCGCCGGACAACGAAAACAGCGTGTCACGGGTCAAATATTTCAGGATCGAAACAAAAATCCCAGCAGGCAGGGCAATATTCAAAATCAGTTTTGAAATATTGCCGCCAAAACTGTCTGCAAACCACCCTTTCTTTCGCAATCCGTAACCGAGTGCAATGATAAACAGAATCGGCAAGGTACTTTCGATCGAAGAGAGAAATTGCATAACATGCTCCTGTTATTTACTCAGATCCTGATATTCCGGAATCCATTTCAATTCAGTAATCGCCTGCTCAATATCCTTGATCGGCTGTTTATTCAGTTTTTGATCAACCGCACTTTGTGCTACTGCCGTTGCCACGGTTTTGGAGAAAACCGTCAGTTTTGATACCGGCGGCAACACGGCTGCCCCGGCTTTGCTCGGATCAACCAAACCGCCCAAGGAGTGCGCCGCTTTGGAAATCATGGTGTCGTTTAAAATCCGTGCTTGTGAAGCCAACACGCCCAAGCCTAAGCCCGGATAGATCAACGCATTATTCGCTTGTCCGATTTCATAAGTGACCCCGTTCAGTTCCACCGGGTCGGTCGGAATTCCCGTTGCCACCAACGCTTTACCATCAGTCCAAGTCAGCAAATCTTTGGCAGTGGCTTCTGCCAGTTCGGTCGGGTTGCTGAGCGGGAAAATAATCGGACGCTCGGTGTGTGCCGCCATGGCTTTAACCACTGCCTCGCTAAAGGCTCCGCCTTGGGTTGACGTTCCCACCAAAATCGTTGGTTTAACCGCTTTCACCGCAGCTTCTAACGTAGTGAGCTGATCGCTATTGGCAAATTCTGAACGCTTGCGGGCGAACGGGCGTTGTTCCGGGGTTAAGTCGTCCATGTCATCAAACAACAAGCCCTGCACGTCCACCATATAGAATTTAGCGCGCGCTTCTTTTTCGCTTAAGCCGTGTTGCAGCATTTCTTGATAAATCCGATTGGTGATGCCCGCCCCTGCACTGCCTGCACCGAAACACATATAGGTTTGCTCGGTGATATTTTGTTTAGAAATATTCAATGCGCCCAAAATTCCGGCAAGGCTGATGATGCCGGTACCTTGAATATCGTCGTTGAAGGTCGGAATTTTATCGCGGTATTTGTTCAAGATATTCGCCGCATTCGAGCGCCCGAAATCTTCCCAATGCAGATAGAGTTTCGGGAACAGGGCTTCGGCTTTTTGTACGAATTGATCGACAAATTGATAATATTGATCGCCACGCACCCGTTGGTGACGGTTGCCTAAATACAGCGGATCATTGAGCAGTTGATCACGGTTGGTGCCGACATCTAACACCACCGGCAACACGCTATTCGGATCGATTCCTGCTGCGGCGGTGTAAACCATCAGTTTACCGACCGAAATATCTACACCGTTCACGCCCCAGTCGCCAATGCCTAAAATACCTTCCGCATCGGTTGCCACAATCAATTTAATATCGCGTCCGTTCGCCGCATTTTTCAAGGTAGCTTCAATATTTTCCGGTTCGTTGATCGATAAATACGCCGCATATTGCGGATCAACAAACAGTTCGTCATAGCGCTCAATCGATTCAGCAATGGTCGGATCATAAACAATCGGCATAAATTCAACCACATGACGGCTGAACAACGCATAAAATAATGTACGGTTGGTATTGAAAATTTCCATTAAGAATTGGCGTTTTTCGATATTGGAGTCTTTCTTTTGATATTGGGCATAAGCCTGATTGGTTTGTTCCTCCAGTGTTTGCACGCAAGCCGGCAGCAAACCAATCAAGCCCAATTTTGCTCTCTCCTCCAAAGTAAAAGCAGTGCCTTTATTCAGGAACGGATCATTTAAAACATCATGTGATTTTTTCATTACGCTTTCCTTATTAAAAAAGATATTGGTGAGAATACCCTAAGTGCCCAAGGTACGCATTTTTTATACAACATTGCTATAAAAACAAGCAAGTGAAATCTAAAAATTTACTTCATTTGAAGAAATTTAAGTGCATTCGCAAAGCGAAAGAAGAGATGATGAAGTGTAGGGTCTATTGATCTTTGTTATTCAGATCAAAAAACCGCACTTTAGATTCGCTGCTCACGAACTAAAAGTGCGGTCTACCATTTGAAAATAAACGAATTTAGGCTTGTTCCGTTTCAGCGTGTTTAGCGGAAACTTCTTTTAACATCGGCTGTAATTCGCCTTGTTGGAACATTTCCATCACGATATCGCAACCACCGACCAATTCACCTTCCACCCATAATTGCGGGAATGTCGGCCAGTTGGCGTATTTCGGCAACTCAGCGCGAATATCGGGATTTTGCAAAATATCCACATAACCGAACGGCACTTGGCAATGGATCAGGGCTTCCACAGTGCGTGCGGAAAAGCCGCACGACGGAAATTTTGGCGAGCCTTTCATATACAGAAGGATCGGGTTTTCGCTGATTTGTTGTTTGATCTTATCTAATGTTTCCATACTGACCTCAGTAAAAAGCAGGGAGATTCCCTGCTTGTAAATGAATGATGGCTGATTGTATCACAGCACGGTGTTAACTCAATAAGCGGAATTGAATTTACCGCTTTTGCGTTACCAGCTTCCGCCTGCGCCACCGCCACCGGAAGAGCCGCCGCCAAAACCGCCTCCGCCAAAGCCTCCACCGCTTCCGCCTCCAAAACCACCGCCGAAGCCACCGAACCCTCCGCCACTGCGGTTGCGGCTGCGACGCAGCACTTGTCCGTTGCGCCCGATAGTATGGTTATTGGTCGGTGTAACATAACTATCACTTATTCTGCCAAACAGTACGAACAAGATAAAGATCACCACAAACACCACCGGGATCCAGTCGTGCTCTATCTCTCGTTCAACTACCTGTGGCGCATACTCGCCTTTGCTGGCAGCGATAATCGCATTCAACCCGTTATCAATGCCTTGATAATAATTATTTTGTTTAAAATACGGGGTGATCTCATTGCGAATCAGTTGTGACAACAGCGCATCGGGCAGTGCACCTTCCAGTCCTTGTCCCGGTGCGATAAAGATTTTGCGATCGTTGAGCGCAATCAGCATCAACACACCATTATTCAGCCCTTTGCGTCCAATACCCCATTTATCAACCAGCGCAAACGCAAATTCAGCGATCTCGTTATCCCCAACTGTTGGCAGAATCACCAATGCAATTTGCGAACTGGTCTGTTTGCCGTAAGTCGCCAGTTTGTTTTCTAGCGCATTTTGCTGCGCCGCCGTCAACACATTGGTGTAGTCGCTGACATAACGAAACGGATTGGGCGGTGGTGGCAATTCAACCGCCATCGCATTCAAGCTGAATAACAAGCAAAGTGCGGTCAGTACATAACCTAACTGATAACGTAGCCGAACAAAAAAGTTATTCATCAATAATCACCTCGTTCGGCAATTCATCAATGTCGTCCGCTTGACGTGGAAAATGGAGTGACAATTTTTCCGCCAGCAGATATAACGCCGCAATAATCCCTTTGGTCAAATTGCCTTGTGCCGCCTGTGCCGTGATCACATCACAGCAGCGTTGCCAAAAATCATTGCTCACATACTGGTGAATGCCGCTATCACCGATCACCGCACATTGGCGCTGTTTCAAAGCAACATAGATCAACACCCCGTTGTTCATCGCCGTTTTTTGCATTTCCAGCTGGTTGAAAAGCTGCTCGGCACGGGCGACTATCGGATCGGCACGCTGGGTCAGCGCCTTCAGCTTGGCATTTTTTTCAATATACACCCGCACTTCCGCCGAAGTCTGCAATTCCAGTTGCTGAATGGCAGATTCGACCAAGTTGCTGTCAATAGCAGATTTGGCAAATAGTGGCATAATGCTACCGCACTTTTAATTAAAGTTGACTGTAGGAGCGTTTTGCGAGCCTTCCGCTGCTTGGAAATACGGTTTGTCTTTAAAACCGAAAATCATTGTGGCAAATTTGGTCGGGAACTGACGCACATAACTGTTATAGGTTTTTGCTGCCGCATTGAAATCATTACGCGCTTTGTTGATCCGGTTTTCTGTACCTTCCAATTGTGCTTGCAGATTCATAAAACCTTCATGCGCTTTCAATTCAGGATAACGTTCAACCGTCACCAACAAACGGGATAACGCCGAACCAACGGAATTTTGCTCTTGTTGGAACTGGTTTAATTGCTCTTGTGTCATATTGGTCGGATCGATTTTGGTTTGTGACGCTTTGGCACGGGCTTCGATCACGCCGGTTAAGGTATCGCGTTCAAAATTGGCTTGTCCTTGTACGGTGTTGACAATATTCGGGATCAAATCAGCACGACGCTGATAAGACGATTCCACATTTGCCCAAACAGAATCAATCTCTTCCTCGGCACGCACTAACCCATTGTAGCTGCTCATTAATGTAAAACCGGCAATCACGGCAACAATAATAATCGCAATCCATTTTTTCATGATAATTTCCTTTAAACGTTGTATAACACCCTGATTTCACAAACTTTCTCAATCAAAGGCAGTATTTGAGCGGTTATCCGCTGTGTAAAAACGATTTATTGTCTAAGAAATGTTACTAAATTGCAAATTTCTTTATTCGTTAGATTTCCTTAACCTGAAAAAAGAAAAACCTCATTGCCAAACACGACAACGAGGTTAATTCTTGACACATTGATGCTAATTATTATCGGCGTTTCAGTTTAATAATCTGATAAACATTCACTGCGGTAATAAACACATTCAATAAAATCACCGGCGTAGAAGCGATCAACACGCCGTACACAATGTATAACATTGCACCGATGGAGTTGACGATTCGCAGGTGTAACATCGAGCTTAATAAAAACGAACCGGCAACAAAGGCGGTTGCAATATAGCCCAAAATATCAATTGATGGCATAATTTTCTCTTATTATTAATAGTGACTGGAAGATAATTACTCTTCCTCATTTTCCCAAGCAAGCGCACGTTTCACGGCTTTTTTCCAACCATTATAACGCCGCGTGCGTTTCTCTTCGCAGCCGTCCGGTGCAAAAGTCCGCTCGATGCTTGCTTTATCTTTCAACTCATCCAGATTTTTCCAGAAGCCTGTTGCCAATCCCGCCAGATACGCCGCACCAAGTGCGGTCACCTCTTTCACTTTTGGACGCTCAACAAGGGTGTTAAGAATATCAGATTGGAATTGCATTAGGAAGTTATTTGCAGTCGCGCCGCCATCAACGCGTAATTTTTGCAATTTTTCTCCAGAATCCGATTGCATTGCATCCAAAACATCACGGGTTTGATAAGCGATCGATTCCAACGTGGCACGCACGATATGGTTGCGGTTCGCACCTCTGGAAAGTCCTAAGATCGCACCACGCGCATACGGATCCCAATAAGGTGCGCCCAAGCCGGTAAACGCCGGAACCACATAAACCCCGTTACTGTCCGGCACTTTTTGCGCAAAATATTCGGAATCGTAACTGTCGTGTACAATTTTCAGCTCATCGCGCAGCCATTGAATTGAAGCACCGCCCATAAAAATCGATCCTTCCAGTGCATAACACGGCGAACCGTCGGCATTACAGGCAATTGTCGTCAGCAACCCGTTTTGCGAACGCACTGCTTTGTCACCGGTATTCATCAGTAGGAAACAGCCGGTGCCGTAGGTATTTTTCGCCATACCGGCTTTCACACACAGATGCCCATAAAGTGCAGCTTGCTGATCGCCTGCCATTCCTGCCACCGGAATCCGCACGCCTCCTTTACCGCCAATATTGGTTTCTCCGTAAATTTCTGAGGATTTTTTCACTTCAGGCAGCATGGCACGCGGAACGCCTAAAATTTCCAGCATTTTTTCGTCCCATTGCATAGTATGAATATTGAACAACATGGTGCGCGACGCATTGGTATAATCAGTAACATGCGCCCGTCCTTGGGTCAATTTCCACACCAGCCAAGTATCTACGGTGCCGAACAGTAATTCGCCTTTTTCAGCTTTTTCACGTGCGCCTTCAACGTTGTCTAAGATCCATTTCACTTTAGTACCGGAAAAATAGGGGTCAACCACCAAACCGGTCGTGGCTTTAATGTACTCTTCATGCCCTTCGGCTTTCAATTCTTCACAAATTTTTGCGGTGCGACGGCACTGCCATACAATCGCATTGTACACCGGCTTGCCCGTCTCTTTTTCCCACACAATCGTGGTTTCACGTTGGTTGGTAATCCCGATACCGGCGATCATGTCCGAGGTGATCCCCGCCATAGCTACCGCTTCATTCAATGTCGAACTTTGGGTTGCCCAAATTTCCATCGGATTGTGTTCAACCCAGCCGGCTTGAGGATAAATCTGAGTGAATTCACGCTGTGCCACACTCACCACATTAGCATCATGATCCAAAATCAGCGCTCTGGAACTGGTAGTGCCTTGATCTAGGGCAATAATGTATTTTTTGTCAGTCATAATCGAATCCTTTTAATAAAGAGGTTAATCAATTTTTGCAATTGCAAGGTAAATTTTTATTAATCAATCGGTTATAAGCATATGCACCAATCCACGCACCGACAATCGGTGCCACAATCGGCACAATAAAATACGGAATTGGCTGTCCGCCGGTGAAAGCAATGTCACCCCAACCCGCCAGATAAGCAAACAGTTTAGGACCAAAATCCCGTGCCGGATTCATCGCAAAACCGGTCAGCGGCCCCATCGAACCACCGATAACCGCAATCAAGATCCCGATTAATAATGGTGCTAACGGGCCTCTTGGTAAGCCATTACCATCATCGGTCAACGCTAAAATCAGCGCCATCAGCACCGCAGTAATCACCATTTCTACCGCAAACGCTTGCATGAAACCCAGTTGCGGATGCGGATAGGTCGAGAATGTGCCCGCTAAATTCAAGCTTTCTTTGCTACCCCGTACAACATGGTTGACGGTTTCCCATTCGATAAATAAGTTACGGTATAAAAAATAGACCATAGCTGCTGCACAAAAGGCACCGGCGATTTGTGACAGGATATAAGGCAGCACTTTCTTGCCATCAAAACAAGCAAATTTCCACAGCGCAAGTGTTACTGCCGGATTCAAATGTGCACCTGAAACACCGGCAGTCGCATAAACGGCTAAAGCAACCCCCATCCCCCACATAATACTGATTTCCCACTGCCCGAATCCTGCACCCGCCACTTTGAGCGCAGCCACACAACCCACACCAAAAAAAATCAACAGCCCGGTTCCTAAAAACTCGCCAATACAAGCTGCTTTAAGCGATCTTTCCATTTGAATTTCTCCATACGCTAGTAAAACAATCACCAAACGAACAACCCAAATTTTCCTTTTAGAAAATTTAGCGATAATCTAGCGAATATTATTATTTTTAGAAAGGGTATTGTTATCAGTTTGTGATGAACCTCAAACTATTTATTCAATAACAATTTCATCTCGTTATTAAATATTTGTCTGAGGTTTTAAGGTAGAGTTGGAAAAAATTAAAATATTTTCTTCTGGATGAATTTCAATAACGAAAAACAAAAATATACAGCATGTCTACTTTAGAATATGCCCACCGATTGAAGCTCAATCGGTGGCTATTGGGCTAATTTCTGAAGAATTTGTTGTCGGTTATCTTCTTTCAACAAATAAATTCGCTTTAGTTGATAGCGATCATCACCAAAATTGACTTTACCGATTTGCGTGCTGAACGCCAACTGGAAACCAGCCAGTTCAGCCGCTTTTTTGGCAAGAGGAGTATAACTGCCGTAAGGATAAGCCAAATACCGCACTTTGGGGTTGAATTCATACAGCACTTGGATTGAACGCCGAAAATCCACCAGCATATTATGCAGCGAGCGCCGTAATATGATCGGTTCATCTTTTAATAAGCGGTGAAGAAAGTGGGTATGCGATTGCAGATCGATCATAGGTTCCATTTCTTGATATTGCGTTCGGGTGATAAACTGCAACTGATTCGGATCCCAAGGGGGTAAAGTATATTTCATCCGCGACGAGATGACAAAAATGGTGGCATTAAAGTGATATTTTTTCAAAATTGGAAAAGCATAACGATATACCGATTCCAAGCCGTCATCAAAGGTAATACTGATCAATTTATCAGAAAAATGAGCACTACCGTCCAGATAATTTTCGATATCATAGAGTGAAATTGTACGGTAACCTTGCTGTTTCAGCAATGCCATTTGCTGCTCGAATGCAGTGACGGATGTCGTGGTTGATGTTTGCCGAAAATAGTGGTTTTCAGCATTTTTTAATAAATGATGGTAGGTTAACACTGCAATGCCACGATCTTTTTCTACATCAGGGACAGCAATAAAAAGCGTTTTGCCCCCAAACCGTACTTTATACCAACCGTCTTGCGCTGCCACAAACGGATAGCGCAAGTGCGGTTTCAGCTCAGCAACCACCGCTGAATCTCTGCGGCTATCGGCATATAACCGCACGTTATCTTTGGTCACCAAATAACCCTGCATTGGCGTATGCTCTTCCGGCATAGCGTTGCTTTTGCCGAGTGCTGCACCAACATGACAATTCGGCGCCAACATCGCTACGCCCTGTCCAAATTGGGTGCTGTTTTGCACTTTCAACACACCATTCAACCACACTGACTGCCCCGGTAAAATTTCAGCCACAACTTGCTGTTTGCCAGAGACAACTGCTGACAATAAACAGTGCGATTGTGTTATGACGGCTTGCTTTATTTCAGTTTTTGTCAAAGTACCATCTGAAGACATAGCCAAACCGAACAGCGGAATTGTCAAGAAACAACATCCTAAAACCAAGCGCAGAAGTGAATGAAAGCGTTGCATAACCTGAATAAATCGAAGATTAAAAGAAATGGAATAAAATTATACTGTAAATAAATTTATTTTTATTGCAGGTTTAATCAGTTTTACAGTCCAGCATAACACACGCAGCACTTTTGATAAAAAAGTAGCATTTCCGCGCATTAGCCATTATCCTATGCACTGATTTTTATTCACCCAAACCGCACTTTAATAATCATGAGCAAGACTGAATCCACTGTTGAACCTAGCCAACAGTCTAAAAAACAAATCTATAATTTCAATAAACTACACAAACGTCTGCGCCGTAACATAGGCAATGCGATTGCCGACTTCAATATGATCGAGGCCGGCGATAAAGTGATGGTATGCCTTTCCGGTGGCAAAGACAGCTATACCTTGCTGGATATTTTGCTGAACTTACGCTTGAATGCGCCGATTGATTTCGAGATTGTTGCGGTAAATTTGGACCAAAAACAACCGGGTTTTCCGGAAGATGTGCTGCCTAATTATTTAAGTCAATTGGGTATCGAATACCACATCGTAGAAGAAAATACCTACGGCATCGTCAAAGAGAAGATTCCCGAAGGCAAAACCACCTGCTCGCTCTGCTCTCGGCTGCGACGCGGTATTTTATACCGTACTGCAACAGAACTGGGCGCAACTAAAATCGCATTGGGACACCATCGTGACGATATGTTGGAAACCCTATTTTTAAATATGTTTTACGGCGGTAAGCTGAAAAGTATGCCGCCAAAGCTGATCAGCGATGACGGCAAACAGATTGTGATCCGCCCGTTAGCCTATTGCAAAGAAAAAGATATTGAAAAATATGCCAGAGCCAAAGCGTTCCCGATTATCCCATGTAATTTATGCGGCTCGCAGCCGAATTTGCAACGCCAAGTGGTAAAAGAGATGCTGCAAACATGGGATCGGCAATACCCCGGCAGAATCGAAACCATGTTTAGTGCGTTGCAAAATGTCACGCCGTCACATCTTTGTGATCCGAAACTGTTTGACTTTAAAAATATTCGTCGTGGTGAACTGCTGCAAGGCGTAGAAGGCGATATCGCTTTTGATAATGAACCACTGAAGCCGATTCAGTGGCAAGATGACGACGACAGCGATTATACTGACAGCCAGCAAATTCAATTTAAACAAGTAAATTAAACCGAAGTTAACACAAGAGTTTTTAATAAAATGAGAAAATTATTCGAATGGTTTGAAGCACGGATCGATCCCTATCCGTCCTCAGCACCAGTTACCCCAAAAAACAGTTTATTCAGCTTTATCTGGTCCGGTTTGGACGGTTTACGCTGGTGGTTGTTGTCATTGATTATTCTCTGCGTCGGAATGGGTATTTTTGAAGCTATGCTGTTCAAAATCATGGGATTGCTGGTCGATTGGCTGGCGACTTACTCTGCCAATACGCTATGGGCGGAAAAGCGTGGCAGCTTCATGACAATTATCCTGTTTTTAATCAGTAGTGCATTTTGGTTATGGTTGCTGTGCAGTGTGCGTTTTCAAACCCTGCAAGGGGTATTTCCGATGAGACTGCGTTGGAACTTCCACCGCTTAATGTTGGGACAAAGCCTGTCGTTTTATCAAGATGAATTTGCCGGACGGGTCTCTGCCAAAGTGATGCAAACCGCACTTGCAGTGCGTGACACTGTGATCACCTGCACCGATATGGTGGTGTATGTGGCAGTCTATTTCATCTCTTCCGGAGTTATCCTGTTTCAGTTCGACGGCTGGCTACTGTTGCCGTTTCTCGGCTGGATTTTGTTGTTCAGTTGCGTGATGATCTATTTTGTACCAAAACTGGCTGACACCGCCAACAAACAAGCCGATGCCCGTTCATTAATGACTGGACGCATTACCGATGCCTACGCCAATATCACCACAGTCAAACTGTTTTCCCATGGTGAACGTGAATCAAATTATGCCAAATCCTCGATGCAAGAATTTATGCATACCGTGCATGCACAAATGCGTTTAGTCACCAAACTGGAAGTCTGCAACCACATTCTGAATGTCTCTTTGGTCGCGGCAACTGCCGGTTTATGTGTCTATCTATGGACTTTAGAGCAAATTAATGTCGGTGTGGTCGCTGCGGCAACTGCGATGGCACTGCGTGTCAGCGGCCTATCGCACTGGATCATGTGGGAATCAGCCCGACTGTTTGAAAATATCGGTACCGTACAAGACGGCATGGGAACACTCTCCAAACCACACACCGTAGTGGACAGCAAACACGCCAAACCACTGGAAGTTCGTGGTGGCGATATCCGCTTTGATCACGTCAATTTTAACTATGACGAAAACCGCACTTTGCTGAAAGATTTCAATCTGCACATTAAACCGGGCGAAAAAGTGGGCTTGGTCGGGCGTTCCGGGGCGGGCAAATCCACTCTCACCAATTTGCTGTTGCGTTTTTATGATATCGACAATGGGCAAATCTTGATTGACGGACAAAATGTGAAAGACGTTACCCAAGAGAGCCTGCGTGCGCAAATCGGTCTGGTTACCCAAGACACATCGCTGTTGCACCGCTCAGTGCGTGACAATATCATCTATGGCCGCCCGAACGTGGATGAAAGTGCGGTTCTGAAAGCCGCTCAACAAGCTGCCGCTGATCAATTTATCCCACACTTGCACGATTCTCACGGTCGTACCGGCTACGATGCCCACGTGGGCGAACGTGGCGTCAAGCTCTCCGGCGGGCAGCGCCAACGTATCGCCATCGCGCGCGTTATGCTGAAAGATGCCCCAATTCTGCTGTTGGACGAAGCCACCAGTGCCTTGGACTCCGAAGTGGAAATTGCGATTCAGGAAAATCTTGAAAAGCTAATGGAAAATAAAACCGTTATCGCCATCGCTCACCGTTTATCCACCATTGCCGCAATGGATCGGCTGATTGTGATGGATCAAGGGCAAATCATCGAACAAGGTACTCACCAAGAATTGCTTGCCCTCAACGGGGTTTACGCCAAACTCTGGTCGCATCAAAGTGGCGGATTTTTAGCGGAAACCACTGAAATCTAATGACTAATTCAGGGTAAAATAGTAAAGCACGCTTTTTATTTTACCCTTTAGCTTATTTACGTTAGAATAAGCACAATTCTGCCATCACATATTTCATGATAAGGCCGCCATGAAATTGAATATACCGACCTTCCTCACCTTATTTCGGGTTGTTTTAATCCCGTTTTTTATCGTTTGTTTTTACCTGCCGTTTAAATGGGCGCCGTTTTTAACCGCACTTTTATTCTTAATTGCCGCAATCACCGATTGGTTCGACGGCTTTCTAGCAAGACGATGGAAACAAACCACCCGTTTCGGCGCATTCCTTGATCCGGTCGCCGATAAAGTGATGGTCGCAGCCGCACTGGTTCTGGTGGTACAACATTACCACAGCTTCTGGGTCACTATTCCGGCTATCGTGATGATCTCGCGAGAAATTATTATCTCCGCCTTAAGAGAGTGGATGGCAGAAATCGGTGATCGCAACAAAGTAGCAGTCTCTTGGTGGGGAAAACTCAAAACGACGGCGCAAATGGCGTCCTTAGTCGGCCTGCTATGGCGCTATAATCCGTTGATGGAACAGATTGCAACCGTTGCCCTCTATCTGGCGGCAATTTTGACTGTCTGGTCTATGGTGCAATATCTCAATGCCGCCAAAGGCAGCTTGTTGGATGATATTACCCCGTAACAGATAAATTCAGCCACTACCACACGCCACTAAAATAAAAGTGCGGTATATAAGAAATAAAAAAGCCGCTTTCTCTTAATGAGAGAAGCGACTATCTTCTTGATTTTATTGCTAACTTATAATGGTGCCCGAGGCCAGACTTGAACTGGCACAGCCCGAAAGCCGAGGGATTTTAAATCCCTTGTGTCTACCGATTTCACCACTCGGGCAATCTAATTATTGCAAAAAATTGGAGCGGGAAACGAGACTCGAACTCGCGACCCCAACCTTGGCAAGGTTGTGCTCTACCAACTGAGCTATTCCCGCTTTATTTTGATACACTACTTCATTGAAATAGATATATTGTTTCACTGAAAAGTGATGGTGCGACCGGGTGGACTCGAACCACTGACCCCCACCATGTCAAGGTGGTGCTCTAACCAACTGAGCTACGGTCGCATTTTGAAGTGGCGCTATCATAGCGATTTTCATCTGAGGTCACAAGTTTTTTTTCCAGATAAGAAATCGATTGTTAACTTTTTAAACAATATGCCGAGAAAAACATCACTCCTCACCTTATTATAGCGAATTGGAATAATTTATCCGTTATTATAATTTGTCTTTTTATGGCAAAAGGTTATGCTACTCATATTATTGAACCTTATAAACGGAGTTTATTATGACGTTTTCTCTGCTGTTTAATTTAGTCGTCTTCGCTACCCTATTAGCAGCACTCTATTTATTCAAACAACGTGGTAATACCTTATCAATGACAGTGTTGCTTGCGTTGGTATTGGGGGTGCTGTCCGGTGTGGTGTTACAAAATTTATACAGCGACAATCAAAGTGCGGTCAGCCAAACTATTGACTGGATCAACTTGATCGGCAACGGCTATGTTCGCTTGCTGCAAATGATTGTGATGCCGCTGGTGTTTGTCTCGATTTTATCCGCCATCACCAAATTGCACAATGCCGGCTCGCTAGGAAAAATCAGTTTCAGTATTTTAGGCGTTTTGCTGTTTACTACCGCAATTGCGGCGCTGGTCGGTATTGGATTTAGCATTTTATTCAACCTGAACGCCGACGGCTTAATTGCAGGTGCCCGTGAAGCCGCTGCACAAGAACGGGTTTTAGGACGTGTGGATCAAGTCGCTAATTTAACCATTCCGTCAATGTTACTTTCTTTTATTCCGCGCAATCCGTTTGCCGAACTGACCGGCGCCAATCCGACTTCGATTATCAGCACCGTGATTTTTGCCGCATTCTTGGGGATCGCTACATTACGCTTGCGCAAAGATAATGCAGACATTGCCGAGCGTATTTCACAAGGCACCGAAAGCTTAAATAAGCTGGTGATGAGCCTGGTTCGAATCATCATCAACCTGACACCTTACGGTATTCTGGCACTGATGACGCGCATGGCGGCAACTTCGAGCCTGAGCGATATTCTGAATTTACTGAATTTTATTATCGCTTCTTATCTGGCGATTGCGGTGATGTTTATCGTACACGGCGTGTTGTTGGGACTCAGTGGTATCAATCCGTTCAGCTATTACAAAAAAGTGCTGCCGACCTTACTATTCGCCTTCACCTCACGTTCCAGTGCAGCAACCATTCCGTTGAATATTGAAACCCAAACCAATCGTCTGGGTAATTCCGGCACAGTTGCTAACTTCTCGGCCACCTTTGGCGCCACCATCGGACAAAACGGCTGCGCGGGGATTTATCCGGCAATGCTCGCGTTTATGGTTGCACCGTCGGTGGGAATTGATCCGCTGGCGCCGCAATTTATTTTATCGCTAGTGGCGATTGTCACCATTTCCTCCTTCGGTATCGCCGGTGTCGGCGGCGGCGCAACCTTTGCTGCGATTGTGGTGCTATCTACCATGGGCTTGCCGCTGACTTTAGTCGGCTTACTGATCTCAATCGAGCCGTTGATTGATATGGGACGAACCGCACTTAATGTCAACGGTGCAATGACCGCCGGCACACTCAGCAGTAAATGGTTAAAACAGACCGATTGGCAGATTTTCACTAATAATAAAGCGGAATAAACCGCACTTGAGTTCACTTAACTCAATAAAAAAGCTCAATTGTTTGATCTGTTAGAATAGTTCGATGATTTATTGTACTAACCAATAATTGGTTAGTAC
>NZ_VDHB01000184.1:0-10421 GCF_006227735.1 Testudinibacter sp. 'clade 2' | reverse complement strand
AGATCAACAGACCCTAAAATATTTGCCGATTTTTTAATCTTTTGATTGCGCCCGGACGGAGTTTGTGGCTAAATACAGCAATTCGAATTTCCTAATTTATCATATAGTTAGAATATTTCTTATAGCTTAATGGATTAACTATGATTAGTATTGAAAAATACCGCTTTTCGCATTTTGAGGCGCTGGTGCAATACCAACTGCCGCCGGAGCAGGCATTGTATGCGCCGGATCCGTCACAATGGTTTAATGGGCATACCTTGATGCTGGAAAGCAGTATGACTGCGGTTTCCATTTTAAAAAACCGACAGGCGGTCGGCTTTTTCATTTTAGATCGCGGCGTGGATAAACTGGAATTTACCCATAATCCGCAGTCGATTTTGCTACGCTCCTTTTCGGTTAATCCTCATTATCAAGGACAAGGCATTGCAAAAACCGTGATGCAACCGGGATTGTTGGAACCATTTATCTCTCAACAATTATCACCCAGCTGCAATGAAATCGTGCTGGCGGTTAATCCTGCCAACCAGCACGCTTATCAGTTGTATCTCAAGTGCGGTTTTTGTGAAGTGGGTAAAATGGTGATGAGCAGGCGTGGTACGCTTTGCTCTGCTTTACGGCGTCCGATTACAGGTTCACAGCTTGATTGAGCAACTCTTCTAGCTGCTGCTGAGCCTCTAACCAGTCAAATTCCACCTGTTCTAAGGCTTTTTTCTGTTTAACCTGTTGATCCAACAATGTAGTTAACCGCACTTTGTTCTCTTCTTGATAAAGTGCGCTGTCGGCAAGCTGATTTTCAATCTCGCTTAATTGTGCGCTATGCTGTTCCAACTGGGTTTCCAGTTTGCGCAGTGCTTGACGCAACGGCGCACTTTGTTGCCGCAGTTCTGCTTCGAGCCGTTTTTGCTCCTTGCGGTTGAGTGAGTTTTCTGTTTTTTCAACTGCACTTTCAGCGCTTTTATCAACAGTTTGATTGGCATTGTCGTTCAGCCATTTTTGATAATCGTCTAAGTCGCCGTTAAAGTCTTCCACCTTGTGATCGTGCACCAGATAGAAATCGTTGACGGTGTTGCGCAGCAAATGGCGATCATGCGACACCACCACCAAAGAGCCTTGATAATCCACCAACGCTTCGGTCAAAGCTTGGCGCATGTCTAAATCCAAATGGTTGGTCGGTTCGTCCAACAGCAGTAGATTCGGGCGTTGCCACACAATCAGCGCCAACACTAAACGGGCTTTTTCGCCGCCGGAAAAACTGTCCACCGCCTGTTTGACTTTGTCACCGTGAAAAGCGAAACCGCCGAGATAGTCACGCAGTTGTTGCTCAGTCTGTTGCGGTGCAAGGCGTGCCAAATGCCAAAGTGCGGTTTCGTCGGCACGCAGCGTGTCCAACTGGTGTTGCGCAAAGTAGCCGAGCTGCA
The DNA here is from genome assembly GCF_006227735.1 of Testudinibacter sp. 'clade 2'. Taxonomy (NCBI): domain Bacteria; kingdom Pseudomonadati; phylum Pseudomonadota; class Gammaproteobacteria; order Pasteurellales; family Pasteurellaceae; genus Testudinibacter; species Testudinibacter sp. 'clade 2'. The sequence goes on along the minus strand of NZ_VDHB01000184.1, from coordinate 9,003 downwards.
CCCCTTTCGCCAGTTGCACCATGCCGCTTTGCGGGGCTAACTCTTCCGCTAATAGCTTGATTAAGGTGGACTTTCCGGCGCCATTGCGACCAAGCAAGCCGATGCGTGAGCCGGGAACCAAGTTCAATTTCACTGATTGCAGCACCGTATGATCAGCATAACCGGCACTGACTTTCTCCATGCTTAGAATCGGATTTGGCAATGAAACCGGCGGACGAAATTCAAATTTAAACGGATTGTCTACATACGCCGGTGCGATCAGCTCCATGCGTTCCAGTGCACGAATCCGGCTTTGCGCCTGTTTGGCTTTACTGGCTTTGGCACGGAAGCGGTCGATATAGCTTTGCAGATGTTCCACTTTTTGCTGTTGCTGGCGATAGAGCGCATTTTGTTGTGCCAGTTTGGTGGCACGCTGAACTTCAAACGAGGAGTAATCGCCGCTATATTCGTTCAGTTGTTGCTGTTCGATATGCAGAATTTTACTCACCACCGGATCGAGAAAATCGCGGTCGTGCGAAATCAGAATCAATGTGCCCGGATAGCGGCTCAGCCAGCGTTCCAGCCAGATCACGGCATCCAAATCCAAGTGGTTGGTCGGTTCATCCAGCAGTAGCAAGTCAGAGCGACAAATCAGCGCTTGCGCCAGATTCAGCCGCATCCGCCAACCGCCGGAAAACGACTTGACCGCACTTTGCAGTTGTTCGTTTTCAAAACCCAAACCGTGCAGCAAGGTGGCGGCACGAGACTGAATGGTCCACGCATCGATGGTGTCCAATTTGGCGTGCAGCAGTGCGATTTGGTTGCCGTCATTGTCGATATTTGCCTGTGCCAGTTCTTGGCTCAGTTGAATATATTCCCGATCACCTTGAATCACATAATCCAATGCACTGATGTCCAAGGCTGGGGTTTCTTGATTAACCCATGCCAATGACCAATTTGACGGAAATTTGACCTCACCGCCTTCACTGCTCATCTCGCCTTTAAGTAAGGAAAGTAAAGAGGATTTACCACAACCGTTTTTGCCCACCAGACCGACTTTTTGTCCTGGATTGATAGTGGCGTTGGCATGTTCGAGCAGCGTGGTCAGTCCGCGCTTCAAAGTAAGATCAGTAAAAAAAATCATTTTTTGTTTTATTTTGTTAACAGATTATTGCACAATAATAGCATATTTTTCTCACGTTCAGGATGAATAATGTTTGACTCTTTGATTGTGCAGTTCGTGGTACTTTGGGCGGTGATCGATCCAATCGGCTCCGTACCGGTTTATCTTGCAAAAACAATTGGTTTGCCGCTGGAAGCGCGTCATCGGATTGCGCGTAATGCCACCTTGATCTCCGCCGGAATTTTGGTGTTTTTCTTGGTTGCCGGTCAACTGTTGTTAGAGGCGATGCAAATTCCCCTGACGGCATTCCAAACTGCCGGTGGTTTGGTACTGTTATTATTTGCCTTGACCATGATTTTTGGTGAGGGCAAACCGAGCGAAGAGATGCGAATGCCGTCCAACCTGAACGAAATTGCGGTTTATCCGCTGGCGGTACCGTCGATTGCTTCGCCTGGTGCGATGATGGCAGTGGTTCTGTTGACCGATAATCACCGTTTTAATTTTGGTGAACAGATGCTCACCACGTTGATTATGTTGATTATTTTGCTTATCACTTATCTGCTGTTTATAGCTGCCAACCGAATTCAACGGATTATCGGCACCACCGGCGCTGCGATTATCAGCCGGGTGATGGGGCTGATTCTGGCAGCGGTGGCGATCAACAATATTCTGCTCGGCGTACGCGATTTCTTTATGTATGTGAAATAATAAATACGAAAAACTGACCAATACCATCACTTTAAGACCAATATAACGTTGGTCTTTTTTCTGTTTAATATCCTGCTTGTTGACCTTATTCCACACTTTGGGTAATCTCAAATCCTATTTTTAAATTATGTAAAAAAATAATGACATAATCGGGTGTTATTTTTACAGTCGGGTGAGTCGAGGTTTCAGTGTTGCCAATATCGAAAGAGATGAAAAGTGCGGTAGCCGAAGTGCCGCTTTACAGTAACAAACGAGCACAGCGTGCCGCCTTGAGCAGCTTTATGGGGGCGGTGGTTGATTGGTACGATTTTTTGCTGTACGGCATTGTTGCCGCCTTGGTATTTAATCACCAGTTTTTTCCCAATATCAGTCCAGCGATGGGCACGCTGGCGGCGTTTGCCACTTTTGGCATCGGCTTTTTATTCCGCCCGTTGGGTGGTGTGGTGTTCGGGCATTTCGGCGATAAACTCGGGCGCAAAAAAATGCTGGTGTTGACGGTATTTTTAATGGGCGGTTCGACGGTGTTGATCGGCTTGCTGCCTAATTTTGAGGCTATCGGCTGGGCGGCGCCGGTGTTGTTGGTGGTGCTGCGTGCGATTCAAGGCTTTGCCGTTGGCGGCGAATGGGGCGGTGCGGCATTGATGGCGGTCGAAAGCGCCCCGCCGGGCAAAAAAGCATTTTACAGCAGTGGCGTGCAAGTCGGTTATGGTGTCGGCTTAATGCTGGCGACCGGCAGCGTATCACTGATTATTTACTTTTTCGGTAACGAGGCTTTTCATCAATGGGCATGGCGGATTCCGTTTGTTGCCAGTGTGGTGTTGCTGTTGGTGGCATTGTGGATTCGGCGCAATCAGCAGGAATCAACCGAGTTTGAGCAAACGGTGGTCAATACCCAAAAACAGGTTCGGCGTATGCCGATTATCGAAGCGGTCACTCGCCACCCGAAAGCCTTTTTATACATTATCGCCTTGCGTTTCGCCGAATTATTGACCATGTATCTGGTCACTAATTTTGCCTTGAACTACTCGACCGTGCATTTGGGGATGTCGAGCAGTATTTTTCTGAACATCGGTTTATTGGCCGGCGCAGTCAGTTGTGTCAGCATACCGCTCTTTGCCAAAATTGCCGATCACTACGGCTACCGTCGGATGTGCGTCGGTGGCGGGATTATCGGCGCATTGAGTGCGGTGCCGTTCTTTTTGGCAATGGAACAGGGCAATCTGTTGTTGATTTACCTGTTTGCGATTCTGCTTGCCAATATTGCGCATGATATGGTGGTGAGCGTGCACCAACCGCTGTTCACTGAGTTTTTCGGCACGGCTTACCGTTACAGCGGTGCCGGAGTGGGTTATCAGGTTGCCAGTATTGTTGGCGGCGGCTTTACCCCGTTTATTGCCGCAGCATTGGTGACTTGGTATGACGGTGCTTGGTATCCGGTGGCGATCTATCTGATGGTGGGGTGTTTATTAACCGCGCTGGCGGCGGCAAGTATGCCAAGCAAAAAACAGGCATAAAATAGGTATAAAACAGACTTAGATTCAACAACCAATTGCAATAAATTGAAAGTTGAACAGGTGGTGTAAATCCGTTACCTTGCCCAAGCCGAAGTGGAGTGGATTGCGCAGAGGCTTAATAATCTGCCGAGAAAATCATTGGGTTGGCGGACACCGTCTGAGGTGTTCGCCAGTGTGATTAATCTTGCAATTGGTTGTTGAATCCAAGAAATATAAAAAGCTTGCCGATTAAAATATATCTTTTTGTTGTCTGCGCTTCTGTTAAGCATATCGACCGCAGCGTTAATCCCAGATACTCATATAAAACCGTGCAAAAACCGCACTTTGTGATAAAAGTGCGGTCGCTTATTGCTATTTCAGCTAATTTTAGTCGTTAGCTGCAACGGTTTTTTTAAGGGTGAAGCGCTTCTTTCAGTAGTTTGGCGGATTGCTCAAGTTTTGTTTTGCGTGCACTCAAATTGTCTTTCATTTGATCGATACGCGCCTGAACTTTCGCTTTGTTTTCCGCTTTAGCATCTTTGAGCTGGGTTTCTGCTTGTTTAATTTTTGCTTCAGTTTCAGATTTGGTATTATCCAGTTTTGATGTCCATGCGGCTTTTTTATCTGTGATTTTTTGCTTCACTTTATCAAGATGTTGTTTGATTTCCGCTTTTTTATCATCTTTGGCTGCTTTCCAATCGGCTTCCAAAGCGGCAGCTTCTGCTTGATCAGCAGCCAAATCGCTCGCCCATTGCGCATCTTCGATCGCTGCTCGGGTTTTACGGAATATTTTTCCGCCAACTTCAGTCAAAGCAGCATCGACTGGTGCTGTCCATTCTTCGTCAATCTCAGCGGCTAATGCGACTTTGCCCGGCGCTAGTACCTGCGCAACATCATCAACAAAACGGGCATCAACACCGCTTTCGTATAAATCGGCAAATGCACCGCTCAATCCGCCAATTGATGCGCCGATTGCCACCCCTGCCGGGCCAGCCAATACGCCAACTAATCCGCCTACCAGCAGTCCGATGGCGGTAGAGGCAATACCTTTGTCGTTTATTTGATGGACTTTAATACTGCCGTCGTTGTTTTTTTCAAATATGCTGTCTGAGTAAAGCGTGATATCGCCACTTTCGTGCAGCTGTTGCAAACGGCTTAATCCGGAGGCGGCATCAATTTCGGTATTAAAAACCGCAATAATAATTTTATTCATATAGATATTCCCTTTGTTTGAGTGGAAAAAGGTGATTGGGTTTGTTTGAAATCTATACTTTTCGCGAGAAGCTTTATCATTATAAAATGACAGCATGTAGGAATAAATGCTCCAAAATGCAAAACAGTTTTTACCTTAGTGAAAAAAATTAAAGAAAATTTTCTGTTAATATTTAGTCAGTTAATTACGGGTATTTAATATTAGACTCGGCAGGACATTACATTACCGGAAATGCGCATATAAAAATGACAAATAAAATACAGCAAATTAAATTATTTACACACATCGTTGAAACCGGCAGTTTTTCACGGGCTGCCGAGATTATGAATATTTCCAACGGTGCGGCATCTCGGCAAATGCGAGATTTGGAAAAAAGCCTTGATACCGCACTTTTACGGCGCACAACGCGTTCGCTTGAAGTGACGCATGAAGGTCGAGCTTACTATGAAAAATGTTTGTCGATACTCGCCGATTTAAATGAATTTGATGCAATGTTTCGCCAAAATCCGACAAATATCAGCGGACCGATACGAATGGGAATGGAGCAAAGCGGCGCCCAACATATTGTTATCCCGCGGTTATCTGAATTTCTACAACGTTATCCAAATATCAGCGTCGAGCTGTTGACGCAGGATATGCTGACCAATCCGTTGGCTGATGGTTTTGATTGCATGTTGCGTACTGGGCATTTGCTGGATGGGAGCTATATTGCCAAACCACTCTATCGTTTGGTGAAAGTCAATTGTGCCAGCCAAGATTATCTTTCCCGTTATGGCACACCAATGCAACTAACCGATCTGCCAAACCACCGCTTTGTTCGTTTTCGTCAATTGCCGGAAGGTTTTGAATATTTCGATTCCGGTAAACGTGATTATATTGCGATGCCTTCCGATATCAGTGTTAATAACCTGACTTCATTAAGTAATGCGGCGACTGCTGGAATGGGAATTATCCAGACTTACCGCTATCTGGTTGAACCGTTGCTTACAAGTGGCTGTTTAGTTGAAATTTTACCGCAATTTCGAGCTGAATCGCTGCCGGTATGTTTGCTTTATCCGCATAAATCACCGCCACAACGTGTTCGGGTATTTATGAATTGGTTGGAAAATGTTATTGCGGAATATATCCAAAAAAATCCTAAAATTGTTGAGAGCTACTATTAGGGCGTAAAATTGAGCCTCAGCAAAAGCAGACCAAAATGAGCCGCATCGATCTCGAAAGTGGTTTTATGACCCGAGATAACTAATTGATGCGGCTTTTTTGATCGCAGTGCTTAGAAGCTGACACTTAGAAGCGATAGGCGATATTCAGATAGGCCTTATTGCCTTTTTCCTGTTTATAGCCGTTGTGCTGCCAACCTAATGTTGCCTGCCAAGCGTGGTAGTTGACTGCCAGCGCCAGTTGTGTCCGCAGATGAGTACGCTGGGTGGCGGTAGCCGTTTGGGCGATTACCACGTTATCTAGCTGACTGCTGACATCAAGCGGGCGGGAAGCTAAGTGCCGGAGATAGGCAACGGAAATACTCGGCACCAACAGCCAGTCGGCATAGCGCAAAGTGCGGTCTAGCTTCAGATCCAGCAGTGCATTGACTTCGCTTTGGCGAATACCGCCGGTACGCAGCGCCAGCTCGCTATCGTATTCGTTAAAACCTTTCAGTTTCAGGCGGTTGAGTTGTACGCCGATTGTCGGTTGCAGCGACCAATCGTTGTGTTGCCATACATAACCCGCACTTAAACCGAGGTTACCGTTCCAGCCGTGGGTTTTGCCTTTAGCAGTGGTGGTGACGCCGTTAAAGTGGCGTTGTTGCTTGTAGCTGATGGTTGCCAGAGACAAATCGCCTTCGATAAACCAGTTTGGTACCAAGCCCAGATAATAGCGTCCGCCAGCAGAAAAACGGGTTTCACCCATATCGGCGCTGGCGTTAGTTTGGCTTATATCGAAGCGGTTGTTGGCTAAAACCAAGGTCAGCAATGCCCGTTCGGACAGCATTTTGTTGATGCCTAACACCAGTTGTTTGCTGTTGTATTTCACCGCCGTGCCATACTGATTTGCCTGATAGCGGCTGTTATCACGTCCGTTTTCGACCCACACTTGCCATTCACCGTTTTTCAAGGTTGTGGCTGTTGACAATTGACGATGTAACAAAGTGCGGTTTAATGCCGCTTGATCGAGCAGATAACTGATTCCGTTGGCATAAATACTGTTGCCCAAATTTGCGGGCAAGCCTTGCCAATCGCCGCTTTGCAAAGTGCGGTTCAGCCATTGGTTATAATCGCTGCGACTGAATGCCAAACGGCTGTCGCGCAATTGGTTTAAGGCATTGATTGCCGCAGCTTCATTGCGGTTGGCGCTGTTGGTGGTTAAGGTTGCCGCATTGACGTTCAGCACAACGGCGTTCTGGGTAAATTGCAAATCATAGCGCAAGCCTTGGGTTAACAGCGCTTGCGGTTGAATCAGGACAGAAAAGCCGCCGCTGTAGCTTGCGCCGTTTTTCAGTTGCAGCAAGTATGCTGCGGGCTGCCCGGCTTTTGCTTGGGTAGCGTTCAGCTCGGCAGTCAGTTCGGCAGTGGTCAGTCGCCCAGCCAACCGCACTTTTGCCGCTTTCCCATCGGCGATAATACCCTGCGGTACTTGCAGTGCCAGCAATGCGGCATCTCCTAATGTTAATGGTCGTAAAAAGCGCATGCCTTCGGCGTACAAGGTTCCGCTAATGTCGGTTGCAGCGTCAATAACACCGTCGCCGCTTAAGCTACCTTGCGCTTTGATTTGCACGGTTTGGCTTTGCAGGCGTTTGTTGATTTCCAGATTGCCGTGCTCAACCAACGCATTTTCCGTTAAACGGGTATCACCCAGCAGCGTCAGCCCACCGGCGGCAACGGTAATCCCTTTTAAGTGGTTACTGTCGCCAGCCAATGTCAGCCTCGCCGCACCGTGTTTAGTCAGGCGTCCGCCGGCACTTAGGCTGTTCGACCAGCGATCATCTTGTTTCAGGGTATAGCTTTCATCAGCGAGTAACTGTGCCGGCCCATTGATTGCTTTGCCCAGGTTCAGCATGCCCCAACCGAATTGGTTATCAACGCCTTTACTCCCCAAATCAGTGGCAGTGGTCAGCATAACATCACGTATCTGCGCCATACTCATGTAATCAAATCGCTGCTTCAACACTGCGGCGGCGGCACTGACCGTCGGTGCAGCATAAGACGTGCCTTCTTCAATTGCAAAGGTATAATCCACTTCATCGGCTTGTGGATCGCCTTTTACGGTCAGCAATACCATGCTGCCGGGGGCTGCGATACACCAGTTTTTGCTGACGCCGCAATGATTAGAATAGCTTTCCAGCCGGTGATCCGCGTTGACTGCAATCACCGATAGATAGTACTTCTCCATTTGTGGAAAATAGCGTGGTAATGCGGCTAAAATTCCGGGCTGGCGCTTTGATTCGTTGCCGGCGGCAAAAACTTGTAAAATCCCCTTTTCGGTTGCCCGTTGTAAGCTATTGATCAGCACATTGGATAAATCCAGCGTGCCTTTATATTCGCGATCCATCTCCTCCACACGGTTAGAAATCGGATCTTCATTCCAGCTGTGGTTCATCACATGCAGTGTCGGTGCTTTGTCAATCATATGGTTGATGGCACCGGCAAACAGGGTGCGTGTAAGAGGGTTTTTACCGAGCAGCAATTTTTTGTCTTGTTGCTGATCGCCACTCTCTGCTTCTGGATCAGGGGTTGCTTCGTAGGAGGTTTGATATAGCGTGACACTTTTGGCGATGCCACCAAAATAATCCAGTTGTGGATTGAGTTTGGATTTCTGTGCGTCGGCGACAATAATCCCGCTGACTTGTCCGCCGTGGTTGCTATAAACCAGTTTACCGCTGTCCTGATCTTCTGCCACGGTCAAGATATTCGGGTCAAAGGTGTAAGGTTTGCCGTTCAGTGTTAGTGTGAAAGGCAGTGGGGCGATATTTTGTTGATTTTTCAATAAAGGATGTTGGTTAAAAAATCCGGTATCGACTACACCGACTACCACGCCTTTGCCGTTATAACGGGCTGCAATATTATCTGTTAAGCCGATCGCCTCTTTCGGCTGTTTCAAATAGGAGGCCAAAATTTCTTGATCTTTACTCAAGGGCGCCGCTTGAACTTGAGCGCCAAAGAGGGCAGTACTGATCACCAAACTGAGATAAGAGAGAAGAAATTTAAACATCAAGACTCCTGTTTTATTATTATAAATATAGTTGCTGTCGATTTTTAAAATCATACTGATGAAAACGAGTTAACAATTGTTTTCAGCTCCAAAAGACGGCGATACTCTATGCAATAAAAAAAGTAATGACAAGGTGCCGGTCGTGATTTAATTGAATAATCACAATGATTTACCTCAAAATAAAGAGGGTGTCTGTTTTTTATGATTTGGGTAAATCGGCATCAAGAAGGGTGTTGTAGTGAACATAAAAAAGCAGCCCAAGAGGGCTCAGACTGCTGACA
>NZ_VDHB01000183.1:0-13485 GCF_006227735.1 Testudinibacter sp. 'clade 2' | reverse complement strand
TATATAATCGCCCCCTACTTTTACAATATTAATCGTGTATTTTAAACTTTGTCAGCAGTCTGAAGCTAGTGGTAATGCCGGCTGTTTACTACATCCAAAACTTAAAAGAGAGCGGATGACTGGTTAAATAAGAATCTGCTCTAGGCCTGATAGCCCAGCAACAACAGTGTTTCTTTATGTTGCTGCATATCGGCAACGTTGGGTAGTTCACCCCAAATCTGAAAACCGCACTTTTGCAGCACGCCGGCACTAGCAGGATTACCTTTAAACACAAAACCCAACAGCGTTGAAAATTGTAGCGGCTGCATCTGCTGCTGCAAAAAACGCACCACTTGGCTACCGATGCCTTTTCCTTGTGCACTTTTGTCCAGATAAAAACTGGCTTCAGCAGTAATACCATAAGCCGGACGACCGTAAAACGGCGACAGTGTTGCCCAGCCGATCAGGCGGTTGTCGTGGGTGCGCACCGACCAAATCGGATAACGCGGGTTATTTTGATGAAACTCAAACCAGGCTTGGCGATCGGCAACACTAATCGGCTCTAAATCGGAGGTGATGTGGCGGCAAGCGATCGTCTGGTTATAAATAGCAACAATCTGATTTAAATCCTGTGTTGCGGACGGTTGGATACTGATTTCTGTCATCTTATTTCCTGTTTTATTTTTATGATTATTGGGTGCTGCTATTCAACGCTGTTCGGCAAACGTAAGCTGACTTCAGTGCCACCGATGGTGCGACGTTGAATATTCAATATGGCTTTTAATTCTTGCGCTCGTTCGTGCATGATATTCAAACCGTAGTGCCCGCTCGGTTCATTTAGTGACGGAATGCCGATGCCATCATCGCGAATCAGCACTTCATTTTCGCCATCTGGATTGGTTTTGGCAACCACTTCAATCAATGAAGCGCTGGCGTGCTTAATACTGTTCAGTACCGCTTCGCGCACAATTTGCAGCAGATGAATTTGCTGCTGTGCGTTCAATAGTTGTGACGGCAGCGCACAATCGAGCACAATTTTTGCTTCAGAACGAGATTGCAGAGAATCGATCACCTCTTGCAATGCCAAGGTCAAATTGGACTCACTGACGGTCAGCCGGAAAGTCGCCAACAGCTCTCGCAGTTGGGTGTAGCCGTCGCTAAGTGCGGTTTCAAATTGGTTCAAAATGGTTAAACTTTTGTTGGCTTTTGCTGCATCCACCTCTTGTAGAATGCTGCGTTTTAATAAGGTTAATTGAATCTGCAAATAGGCAAGCACCTGTGCCAGCGAATCGTGCAGTTCACGAGCGATAATCGAACGTTCTTGCATTAAGATTAAATGTTGCCGCTGGCGTAACAGTTGGTAGGAGTGAATTGCCCGTCCTAACATCTGGGCGATATTTTCGATGGTGCGTAAATCGGGGTACGCTTCGCTGCGCTGCCAGTTTAAGTTGCCTAGATGTTGCTCGTTGATCATAATCCGGGTGGTTTGCCAAGGCACGTCGCTCTCTTGCCCCGCCTGTAAATCAAACATCTCATTACCGTTTGCGCTCAGGCGCACCACTTGCAATTTTTCGTTTTGCTGCAATAGCGTCAGCACCGTCAACAAATTTTCACGTGTGATTTCGTGTAATGTGAGTTGCTGGGAGGAGTAGTACAGCATTGATAAAGTGCGGTTGATTTGAGTCAAGCTGCGGGTCTTTTGACTCACTTGCTCTTCGAGAGAAAGATAGAGCTTTTGCAGCTGTGCTGCCATTTGGGTAAATCCACGTGATAATTCACCCAGCTCATTGGCGCTGTCGATATCCAGATTGATATGTTGAAATTGGCTGTTTTGTACCTGCCGGCTGGCAGTGACTAAACGTTGTAGTGGCTCAACCACTTTTTTGCGACTGTAACTGAGTAAATAAGCACTCAGCAGAATCATCAGCAATAGACTGAAAATATTAATATAAATTGCGAAACGGATTCGTTGTTCGGAGAAAACTTGCAATACCGAGACAAAATTGTCAACCTGCTCGACATAACGCTCTAGATTTTGTCGATACAGCTCCGGCTCGTGTTGCAGAATATATTGCTCCATCACCGCCCAACTTTCCAGCAAAGTGCGGTATGCGATCTGCACCTTACTTGGCACATAAAAACGCTCTAAACTCATCAATGTCGGGGTTTGCAGACTGGCGCGATAAGTTTTCACCCCGTGTTCCAGCAGCTCAGGCTGATATTGCATCTCGTGCAGCAGGCGATAGCTCTGCATCCGCAACGAGCCAGACACATTGATCATCTCCGCATCGGAATGATTGCTGATCATAATCAGCGTGGTGACACAAGTGGACAGCCCCGACAGCAGGATAATCAACACTAAATTATACGCCAACCGCGACGTCACTGATTTTTTGATTTGCACGATTTGCTCCAAGGGTTTTGCAACGATGGGAATATTATAAGTATTCTAGCAAGTGCGGTATAGCTAACTTAGCGGCTAAAACGCAGTATTTTTGCCTATTATGACTTTTAATAATCGGTGTAAGCTTTCAAGGCGACCATTTAAAGATTCCATTCAATATGAAATAAATTTTCTATACTAGATAGATTCAGATATAGCATGAACTAAAACATAGCTGAGTTTACTGCTTAGTATATAACTAATTTCCTAAAACTTGATCTCGATAGCAAAATGAAAGATTAGCAATTGCATAAATTAAATTCGAAACGTATATTTCATAAATGAAATGATAGATTGTTATTAAAACCGATTGTTAATCGAGATACGAGGAGAATTTATGCTAGCGTTTATATCATTCGTCGGCTTCACTGCCATGGTGGCGCTGATTGCGTGGTGGTACACCAGACATGACGATCTCAGCCATTCTGAAGGATATTATCTTGCCGGTCGTTCTTTAACTGCGGTATTTATCGCCGGTTCGATGATGTTGACCAATTTATCTACTGAGCATTTGGTTGGGTTGAACGGTTTGGCGTATCGTTCCGGCTTTATTGTGATGGCGTGGGAAGTGATGGCGGCGATTACGATTGCGATGTTCGCATTTTACTTTTTACCAAAATATTTAAAGCTCGGCATCGCCACGATTCCGGAATTTTTGGAAAAGCGCTTCGATAAAGGTACGTTGCTGATCACGTCATTGCTGTTTTTGGGCTGTTATGTGATTTCGTTGTTGCCCATTGTGTTATATACCGGTGCTTTAGCGCTTGAAAGCTTGTTTCGGGTGTCTGAAGTCTTTGGCGTGGATAAGACGACCGCACTTTGGATCATGGTGTGGGGTGTCGGCATTTTGGGTTCGATTTATGCGATTTTCGGCGGGCTGAAAGCGGTGGCGGTTTCCGACACTATCAATGGCGTCGGCTTGTTGGTCGGCGGGATTATGGTTACTGTTTTGGGTTTGATGTACGTTGGTGATGGTAACGCTTGGAATGGGTTAAAAGAGGTATATCACGCCAATCCGGAGCATTTTAATTCTATTGGCGCTACGGATTCAGTGGTGCCGTTTTCAACGCTGTTTACTGGCTTGATTGTGTCGAATATGTTCTTCTGGTGCACTAATCAATCGATTATTCAGCGTGCTTTGGGCGCTAAAAATCTGAAAGAAGGGCAGAAAGGGGTGCTGTTGTGCGCTTTCTTAAAACTGTTAGGTCCTTTATTGATTATTCTGCCCGGTATCATTGCGTTCCATATTTTCCAAGGCAAATTGGATATTCCCGATCAGGCTTATCCGGATTTGGTGCATTTGGTGCTGCCGGATGCGTTGGTCGGTTTCTTTGCCGCCGTGGTGGTCGGGGCGGTGTTGTCCACCTTTAATAGTGCGCTGAACTCTTCGGTCACCTTGTTTTCGCGCAATGTGTATAAAGTGCAGATTAATCCCAATGCCAGTGATACCAAACTGGTGAATGTCGGTAAAGTGGTCGGGATTATTTTGGCTGTGGTGGCGATGGTGGTAGCGCCGTTGGTTGCCAATGCGCCAGACGGATTGTTTTATTTGATTCAGCAGCTGCAAGGGGTATTTAATGCACCGATTTTAAGCGTAGTTGTAGTTGGGTTGCTGACTAAACGCGTGCCGGCGATCGCGGCGAAATTCGGGCTGATTTTCGGGATGGTTTCCTACATTGTGTGTAACTTTATTTTAAAAGTCGATATGCACTTCTTCCATTTGGTGGGACTGTTGTTTGTGATCAATGTGGTGATTATGCTGCTGATCGGGCACTTTAAACCGATGGAACAACCGTATCAAGAAGTCTATACCCAACAAGTGGATATTGAACCTTGGGCATATGTTAAACCGGTTGCGTTGGTGATCACGCTGCTGTCTTTAACCATGTATATCTTTATGGCACATAACGTACCGACCTTAGTTTGGATTGGTTATTACTGTTTTGCTGCCGGCACTTTGTTGTATTTCCTGTATGTTTTTGTGCAACAGCGTAGTAAGCAGTTGAAATCAGCCGCCTGATACACAAAGACCGTAAAAACGCATAACCCTGTTCTTGTCAGGCTGAACGGGGTTATTGTTTAGCGATACGTCAGCAACCGCACTTTGATATTTTTATAATGATCGTTTGTAAACCTCGCCTAAGGTTTGCTTTTGCGAACCGAACAGACGAATGATTTGTGCTAAAAACAGCTCACCGGCGGCAATGGCGTCAATTAAGGCGTTATGATTAATATATTCCGGCAAACCATAATGTCGGCGTACACTACCCAATTGATAAGCCTGTTGCGGTTGTGTGACAACGAAAGTCCGTTCCAGTTTTAAGGTGTCTAACCAAAGCAACGGAAACGACTGCAATTTATATTTCATTGCCAAATAGTGCTGAATAAAGCGCTTTTCTATATTTGAACCATGTGCTATCACGATGCGTCCTTGCATCTGTGTGAATAGCTGCGTCATTACCTGATCCAAGCTGACCGCACTTTGTAGCATTTGCGGTACGATATGGTTAATTACAACAGTATCTTGTTTAATTTGCTGCTGTGCTACAAAATCATGGCGAGATTCAGACAATTTCAGGCAAAAATCTTCAATCGGTATACTGGCGACACTGAGGATATGATCGATCATCGGATTCAGCCCGCTGGTTTCAAAATCGATCACCAGATAAGACAACGATTTGAGATCGGTGTCGGCATGCGGATAAGCGGCGGCAAACAGTGGTAATAGCGCTGGCGGGCATTGGTGTTGAGCGCATAATGCTGAGCGTTGCTTCTCCAGTTTTGCCAAAGGATCAAATCGCTGCTGCCAGCGCTTGAAAAGTGATTTCATCGCAGCAACCCTTTCTGTGAAAAACGCAATTCCGCCGCCTCCTGCAATTTGGCGATTAAACGAAAAGCATCTTTCAGATTATTACGTTCAAACGAAGTTAAATCATCAGGGGTAATGTGGTTGGTGAGCATTTGTTGCTGTTGCAATCCCTGCGCTTGATATTTAAACCGCACTTCGCTCACGAAGTGGTATGCTGCTAAAATATCGTCCAACGTGGCTTGGTTGATCACGTTGGCTTGATAGCATGCCTTGAACCGCTCTTCAGTCGAAGACGCCTGCACGATGCTGGCAGATAGCGCATAAATGCGCCCTAAATCCACTAATAAGCTGATGGCACGTTTTTTCAGATTCAGTTTGTTTTTGTGTTCCCCGTCTTTGATCAGCACAAAATTCCTGAAAATATTCAGCGGTGGTTTAACTCGGATCGCATTAGCTGTCAAAAAGGCTAAAAAACGTCTGTTTTGTCCAATCAATTGGACAAAAAACTGCTGCAACTCGGTACCCAAATCTGATGCGCCGTAAATGGCACGTAAATCGAGCAAAACCGATGCATTGAGTAATCCTTCTTGCTCCGGATTTTGAATCCAGTGGCGGAAATCTTGTTGCCATTCAGCCAAAGATTGACACCATCTCGGATTCGATGCCATATAACCACCGGAACATTTTTCATAACCGCACTTGTCCAGCCCGTCATTGACAAATTCAGCCAGCCGCAAAAAATAACGCTGCTCTTCAAAACTTAATTTCCGTTCAGTAATGATTGCATTGTCTTGATCAGACAGCGGATGAATCTCATAACGGGCTTGGGAGCCAGAAACCAGCCATGCGTAGCGACACGGCGCCACGCCGCAGTAATGTTCTGCCATCATGAGTAATTTTTGGTTGAAGGCGTCGGCAATCAACGTCATCACTTGCATAATATGCTGATAGTGAGTACCGCTATTAACCAAGGCTGCAAACAGCGCCTGCCGTTTTTGCCCCAGTTTAACCAATAACGGCAGCGAATCCGCCTGAAAAATATGGTTAATCAAAAAAATAGACTGAGTGCTGTTTTTCTGAACTAAATCGGTGGCGGTCAAAATACCTAAAACCTGATTGTCTGCCATCACCGGCAAACTGCGGATATTGTGTTGCATCATCAACGAGACCGCATTCAGTACCGAATCATCGGCAGCAATCGTGGGAGGATTAGGGGTCATGATATGGGTGATCGGCAATTGCACATCCAACGCGTGCGCCACTACTTTTTTAGTCATATCGCGATCATTGACAATGCCGATAAGCTGCCCGTCCTGCATAATTAACGCCGATGAACGCCGCTGTTGGCACATTTTTTCTGCGGTATGTTGAATGGTGGCACGGGCATCAACCTGTGCAATTTTGCGGTTTGCCACTTCAGCCACAGATTGCATAAAAAGATTGCCTTGACCTTGCGCTAAATGGGTTTGTGCAGCCTTATGCAGGCGAATATTGGCATCACTGGCAAAATATTCTGCATATTCAGGATGTTGCTGTAAAATTTGGTGCAGGATAGCGTAGGGGACTTGATAAATCAGGCTGTTTTCAATCGCAAGTGCGGTGTAATGTTCTTCTTCCAGCGGGTTAAAAATACTGAAACCAAACACGCTGCCGCTTTCTAATCTTGCCCGCAGCTCGCCATTCGCTTTTTTCTGCTCGACCGCACCGGTGCGGATTAAATACAGACAGCGTTTGTCACGTTGTTCTTCAAATGCAATCACTGCACCTTCGGCAATATAACGGATTTCAATATTGGCAGCGATTTGACTGATGACACTTTTTGGCAGGTGATTAAATGGGTCGATTTGGGCAATAAACCATTCAATATTCGGAATCAAAGAGCTGTCCATCGCATTTTTCCTCATAGTGTATAGCAAAACAAAGACACCTTAAATCAGGTAACTTAAGGTGTCTTTCATTTTAGCTGTCGTTACAAATCAATCAAGTGCGGTATTTTTTCCACAATTGGATCAAACGTTGATAGCGCTCGGAAACCGCAGCAATCAACTGTTGATCGTCGAGTTTTCCAGCTAGCCACTCGGCGGACGGTTCGGCGAAAATCGTTCTGCCGACCGCAAAGCCTTTCACCAATTTTGCGTTGGCAGCCGCTTTAAAGGTTGCGTCGAACACCGATTCCGGTGCATCTAAACCCAGAATCAGGATACCGCGACAGTAACTGTCGTTGCTTTCGATAATTTGGCTTAAATCTGCCCAGCCGTCAGCGCTGATACCCGGCAGTTTCCACCAATCCGGCTTGATGCCTAAGTTATAGAGATGTTGCACAATTTCATGGTAATAGTGCTCTTGCTGCTCCATATCCAACGGCAGAATAATTTCCAGCAGCAGTTCGTGCCCGGTGCGACAACAGGCTTGATAAACATCCAGCAGTTTTTGGTCTTGTTGCGCTTTCAAATCAGCCGCATCGTGTGGGTGGTAAAACGCTAAACATTTGACTACATGTTCTTGCGGCCAAGTGATCAACTGACTGCCTAAATCACCGTATTCCAGCGCTAGTGGGCGGGAAGCCGGTTTTTCAATCGGGCGTCCAATCCACCAGTTTTTGCCGGTGATCGCATTTAATGCGTCTTGTCCGTAAGTGGTGTCGGCTAAAATACCGGACTGTCCATTATCCACCCCTTCTGATTTGGCGGTTTGTTGTGCTGCTTGCAACAACAGCGTTTTCAAGTGCGGTATCCGTTTCGGATCAGCGCCACACTTTTGTGCCATTTCGTCCAGTTGTTTGCGGTGATCAAAGGCGAAAATACACAGATTATTCCATTCGGTTTTGCGCGTGGTGACACGGTGCAGATGGTTTAAGGTGACATCTAAATCCGGACGTGGCACCGATTCGGCACGGGATAAATAGTCATCCAGCTCTTTTTTGCTCGGCATTGCCGGCGCACAGCCATGACGGGACACCACCAACGCCCCGCAGGCATTGGCATAGCGACAGGCTTGTTCCCAACCTTCGCCGTTGATATAACCACGTAATAAACCGGACATAAAGGCATCGCCGGCGCCCAGCACGTTTAACACTGCCACGCGCACGCCGTATACGTTCAAGCCACCATCTAAATCATCGGGAATTTCGCCCTCGAATACCGAGCAGCCTTGTGCACCACGTTTGCACACCAAGGTTGCCTGGCTGCATTTACGCACATTCTTAAGTGCGGTCAGAGTATCGGTCGAGCCGCCGGCGATATGAAATTCCTCTTCGGTACCGACCAGCACATCAAAGTGGTGTAACACCTCTTGTAGCGAATCGGTTACCGCTTGTGAATCCACATAGCGGGTTTCACCATCGCCAAGCGACGTTAAGCCCCACAACACCGGACGATAATCAATATCCAGCAACCGTTTCACGCCGTTGCGTCCGGCATATTCAAGTGCGGTAAGCACCGCATGGCGGGTTTTCGGGTGCGAAAGATGGGTGCCGGTGATCGCCAAGGCTTTCGCCGAAGCAATGTAGTCTTCGCTGAAGTCATCGGCACTGATCGCCATATCAGCGCAGTTATCACGATAGAAAATCAGTGGAAAGGTTTCGTTGTCTTTGATGCCGAGAATCACAAGTGCGGTCAACCGCTCTTTGTCGGTAATCAAGTGGCTGGTATCTGCGCCGACACTTTGCAACTCTTGACGTAGAAAACGCCCCATATGTTCGTCGCCCACTCGGGCAAGCATTGACGATTTCAAGCCTTGAATCGCCGTGCCGTATGCCACATTGCCGGAGGAGCCGCCAAGATATTTGGCAAAGGTGGTTTCGTCTTCCAAGCGGGAACCGATCTGTTGCCCATATAAATCGACGGCAATCCGTCCGAGACAAATGAGGTCTAAGGGTTTTGATGCGGGCTTTTGTGACATAGTGATCCTCTCCTGTATTTACTGCGTACTGTTTTGCAATTGCGATAACACCAATCAAAACAAACTATTTAATTTTTCTTTATTTTAGAATAAATATTTCATTTTGCTATTGTTAACTCGTTTTTTTGGGATCTTGATCTCAAAAAATCTTTTTATAAGCGATTTCTAACTGGATTTCAGTCACAACCTATGTAGCTCGTTTTCGCCAAAAAAACCGCACTTTTCACTTTTTTTGATCAAGAAATTGATCCAGCTCGCAAAAATGAAATTTACATTTCATTTTGTGTTTTATTGAAATTAATTTTGAGTAGAATAGCGACTGTAAACATTCACTGTAGCATTCATTCACTGTAGCATTGATCGCTCGCATTATTTTGGCAGGAGAATCTATGAAAACACAAAAACTCACCGTTGCCCAAGCACTCGTCAAATTTTTAGACAACCAATATGTGGAAGTGGACGGCAAAGTCAGCAAATTTGTGAAGGGTATTTTTGGCATTTTTGGACACGGCAACGTGCTCGGTTTGGGGCAAGCGTTGGAACAAGACAGCGGACAGCTGATTGTGCACCAAGGGCGCAACGAACAAGGCATGGCGCATGCGGCGATGGGATTTGCCAAACAAAAGGCGCGCAAGCAGATTTACGCCTGCACCTCCTCAGTCGGCCCTGGCGCTGCCAATATGATCACCGCCGCCGCCACGGCGACCGCCAACCGTATTCCGCTGCTGCTGTTGCCCGGCGATGTGTTTGCCACCCGGCAACCGGATCCGGTGCTGCAACAGATCGAGCAAAGCTACAATTTGAGTATCAGTACCAATGATGCGTTTAAAGCGGTGAGTAAATATTGGGATCGGGTCAATCGTCCGGAACAGTTGATGACCGCCTGTATCAATGCGATGCGGGTGCTGACTGATCCGGCGGAAACAGGGGCGGTAACGATTGCGTTGCCACAAGATGTGCAAGCGGAAGCGTATGATTTCCCAGAGTATTTTCTGCAAAAACGCATTCACCGTATTGAACGCTCTTTGCCGACCGAACCGATGCTGCAACAAGCGCTGGAACTGATCAAACGTAAGCAAAAACCGTTGATTATTTGTGGCGGCGGTGTACGTTATTCCGAAGCGGCTGCGGAGCTGAAAGCCTTTGCCGAAGCCTATCAAATTCCGTTTGCCGAAACCCAAGCAGGCAAAAGTGCGGTGGTGTCTGCTCATCCGCTTAATGTTGGCGGCGTGGGCGAAACCGGTTGTTTGTCTGCCAATTTGTTGGCAAAAGAAGCCGATTTGGTGATCGGTATCGGCACTCGTTACACCGATTTCACCACCTCGTCCAAATGGATTTTTCAAAACCCTGAAGTGGAATTTTTAAATATCAATATCGCCCGTTTCGATGCCTATAAACTGGACGGGGTGCAAGTTACCGCCGATGCCAAAGCCAGTTTGCAGCAACTACAAGCATTGTTGCAAGCCACCGGCTATCAAGCCCAATGGCATGATCAGATTGCGCAAGCCAAACAACAGTTCGAACAAGAGTTAAACCGGGTGTATAACGTCACTTATAGTGGCAAAACCTTTGTGCCGGAAGTCAATGACCGCTTGGATACTGCTGCGGTTTATCAGGAATTCCAACAAATCACCGGTTCATCACTGACTCAAAGCCGAGTGTTAGGCATTTTGAATCAGACATTGGGCGCAAACGATATTATTGTTGCCGCTGCCGGCAGCTTGCCGGGGGATTTGCAACGCACTTGGCAAAGCAAAGGCGAAAATACCTATCATCTGGAATACGGCTATTCCTGTATGGGCTATGAAGTCAATGCCGCCTTGGGCGCAAAACTGGCGGAACCGGAAAAAGAGGTGTATGCCTTCTTGGGCGACGGATCGTATTTAATGCTGCATTCGGAGTTGATCACCTCGATTCAGGAACATAAAAAAATCAATATCATCCTGCTGGACAATATGACCAACGGTTGCATCAATAACTTGCAAATCGGCAACGGCATGGACAGCTTCTGTACCGAATTCCGTTTCAGAAATCCGCAAACCAACCAGCTAGATGCTGGCTTTATCCCGGTGGATTTTGCCATGAATGCCGCCTCTTACGGCTGCAAAACCTATAAAGTCAGAACCGAAGAAGAGCTGAAAACAGCACTTCAAGAGGCAAAAAAACAGAAAGTCTCTACGTTGATCGACATTAAAGTATTGCCGAAAACCATGGTACATGGTTATGGCAGTTGGTGGCACGTTGGCGTGGCAGAAGTGTCGCAAAAAGAGCGGGTGCGTGAGGCTTTCCAAAAAGCGGAAATTCAGATTAACCGTGCCCGTCGTTATTAAATTATCGAGTTAAATAAAGTATTTAAAATCACCTTTGAAGGAGAAACAAACAGATGAAAGCAGAAAATGTGAAATTGGGTATCGCCCCAATCGGCTGGACCAACGATGATTTGCCGGAATTGGGTGCAGAAAACACCTTTGAACAATGTGTCAGTGAAATGGCGTTGGCTGGCTACGAAGGTTGCGAAGTCGGCAATAAATACCCGCGAGATGTCGAGGTGCTGAAGCACAAATTGGACGTGCGCGGCATTCAGATCTGTAATGCGTGGTTCAGTACTTTCTTTGTGGACGGCAAAAAAGAGCAAACCATCAAAGATTTTATTGAACACATGAATTTCTTACACGCCATGGGCGCCAAAGTGATCGGTTGCTCAGAACAGAGCCGCAGTATTCAAGGTCAGAAAAAAGCGATTTTCAAAGAAAAAACTGTGTTCAACGATGCAGAATGGCAACTGCTGGCGGAGGGCTACAACGAGCTGGCTAAAATCGCCGCTGAAAAAGGTATGAAAGTCTGTCTGCATCACCATATGGGTACTGGGATCCAAACGCCACAAGAGGTTGACCGCTATATGGAAGTGACCAATGATGATGTCTATTTGCTGTTTGATTCCGGTCATCTTTACTACTCTGAAGGGTCGCAGCAAGCGATGTTGGATGTATTAGAGAAATACATTGACCGTATCGTCCATGTGCACTTGAAAGATGTGCGTGATGACGTGGTTGCCGAGGTTAAAGCCAACAATCTCAGCTTCTTAGAAGGAGTAAAAAAAGGGACGTTCACCGTGCCGGGCGATGGCGTGATTGACTTCAAACCGATTTTTGCGATTTTAGAAAAACATGATTACAAAGGTTGGATGGTGGTGGAAGCCGAACAAGATCCGGTACTTGCCAATCCATTTGAATACGCCTTAAAAGGCCGTAAATACATTAGAGCAGTTGCAGGAGTTTAAGATGATTAAAGTAGGTATTATCGGCGCAGGCCGTATCGGACGTGTGCATTCGGAAAGTATCAGCAAATACGTTAAAGGCGCAGAAATCAAAGCGATTTCCGACATTAAAGTCACAGAAGAGCTGCAAGCTTGGGCGAAATCGATGGGCATTGCGCATGTCTATGACGACTACAAACAAATTCTGCAAGACCCTGAAATTGATGCGGTGTTGGTCTGCTCTTCCACCAACACCCATGCCCCGATTTCGATCGAAGCGGCGCAAGCAGGTAAACACATTTTTTGTGAAAAACCGATTGATGCCGATGTGGGCAGAATCAAGCAAGTGTTGGCAGCGGTAGAAAAAGCCGGCGTGAAATTCCAAGTGGGCTTCAACCGCCGTTTTGATCACAACTTTAAAGCGATTAAAGATCGTGTAGTTGCCGGTGACATCGGCGAACCGCATATTATCAAAGTGACCTCACGCGATCCGGATGCGCCGCCGATCGAATACGTTAAAGTCTCCGGTGGGATGTTCTTTGACATGACGATTCACGATTTTGACATGATCCGCTACCTCTCAGGCAGCAATGTGACCGAAGTGTTTGCGGTCGGCAGCGTGTTGGTCAATCCGGAAATCGGCAAAGCCGGCGATATCGACACCGCCGTTATCACCTTGAAACTGGCAAACGGCGCGATCGGCGTAATCGACAACAGCCGCAAAGCAGTTTACGGCTACGATCAACGTGCCGAAGTGTTCGGCTCGAAAGGCGCAATCCAAATCAGCAACGACACCGGCTCAAGTGCGGTTTTCTCCGGCGAACAGGGCGTGGTAGCGGAAAAACCGAAATATTTCTTCCTCGAACGCTATATGCAATCCTTCGCCGATGAAATCTCCTGCTTTGTCGATTCGGTGGTCAATGACAAACCAACCGTCGTCAACGGCGACGACGGCCTACAACCTGTTTTGATTGCACTGGCTGCGAAAAAATCGATGGAAGAAGGTAGACCGGTTAAGATTAGTGAGATTAGCTAAGCAATAAAATGAATGTTATCTGATCGTTAAAAGGCACTTTTGTGCCTCAGATTATTGACAAA
>NZ_VDHB01000182.1:0-1752 GCF_006227735.1 Testudinibacter sp. 'clade 2' | reverse complement strand
TATATAATCGCCCCCTACTTTTACAATATTAATCGTGTGTTTTAACCTTTGTCAGCAGTCTGAGATGAACCAAGTGCGGTTCATCTTTTTGTTTTTCTTCTTAAACCTTTGTTCTTAAACTTTAGGAGTTGCTATGTTTAAAACACTACAAAAGATCGGCAAAGCCTTTATGCTGCCGATTGCGATTCTGCCTGCCGCCGGTCTGTTGTTGGGGATTGGCGGGGCACTCTCAAACCAAACCACGATATTAGCTTACCCGGTGTTGGATAATGCGTTGCTGCAAAGCATTTTTCAGGTGATGGCAGCGGCAGGTACGGTGGTATTTGCCAATTTAGCACTGTTGTTATGTATCGGATTGGCAATTGGATTGGCGAACCGTGATAAAGGCACGGCGGCGCTGGCAGCGGTGGTCGGCTATCTGATTATGGTGGGTACCATCAGTGCGTTGTTGAAAATTTTCACACCGGATGCCACGGGTATTGATACCGGCGTGATCGGCGCATTATTGATGGGATTGGCGGTAGTTTGGCTACACAACCGCTACCATAATATTCAATTGCCACAAATGCTCGGCTTCTTTGGTGGCTCGCGCTTCGTACCGATCGTGACGGCTTTTGTCGCGATTTTTGTCGGATTATTCTTCTTTTTAGTTTGGCCGACATTTCAAGGCTGGCTGGTCAGTGCCGGAGAAAGTATTGCCAAGATGGGCGCTATCGGCACTTTCTTCTACGGTTTCTTAATGCGCTTGTCCGGTGCAATCGGCTTACACCACATGATCTATCCATTGTTTTGGTACACTGAACTGGGTGGTGTGGAACAAGTGGCAGGAAGTGCGGTTGCCGGTGCGCAAAAAATCTTCTTCGCCCAATTGGCCGATCCGAATCATCAGGGCTTGTTTACTGAGGGAACACGCTTCTTTGCCGGACGTTTTGATACCATGATGTTTGGTTTGCCGGCGGCTTGTCTGGCAATGTATCACTGTGTACCGAAAGCCCGACGTAAACTGTTCGGCGGGCTATTCTTAGGTGTTGCCTTAACCTCATTTTTGACCGGTATCACTGAACCGATTGAATTTATGTTCCTGTTTGTCGCACCTTGGCTCTATGTGATCCACGCTTTCTTTGACGGCGTATCGTTCTACATTGCCGATATTCTTAATATTTCGATTGGCAATACGTTCTCCGGCGGTTTTATCGATTTCTTACTGTTCGGTATTTTGCAAGGCGATGCCAAAACCAACTGGATCCGAGTGGTGCTGGTCGGTGTGCCTTGGGCGATGTTGTACTATTTCACGTTCCGTTTCTTGATTATGAAATTTAACGTGATGACGCCGGGGCGTGATGACGACAGCCAAACGGAAGAGAACCAAAGTGCGGTTTCTGCCACGAGTAATCTGCATAGCGATGCAGTGAAAATCATTACCGCTCTTGGTGAAAAAGAGAATATCGAACACGTCGATGCTTGTATTACCCGTTTACGCGTGGCATTGAAAGATGTGAAAAAAGTCGATAAATCAACCCTGAAAAAAATTGGCGCGATTGATGTATTGGAAGTCGGCGGTGGTATTCAAGCGATTTTTGGTGCCAAAGCGGTATTGTATAAAAGCGAAGTCAATCAGATTTTAGGGTTGGAAGATTAAGTTTCCAAAACATACCCTAGTCTGCGATCATAAAAAACCTTGTGCTTGAAAACACAAGGTTCAGATCATTAACAAAGATATTTAATGAGGCAAGATACAAGGGGCGGATTATA
>NZ_VDHB01000181.1:0-708 GCF_006227735.1 Testudinibacter sp. 'clade 2' | reverse complement strand
ACGGTCTTGCGATACGTCGATCTCTTCCGGTCGCCAGAAAAACGACAGTTGTTTTTCAATCAGTTTTTCAAACGTTTCATATTTTTGTTGATCGTAGCGTGCTACGTTCACGTTTTGACCGAAAAACATCGGTTCTTTCAGTTGATCATTTTTAGTTTGCGAAAACGTGGTATATGCC
This sequence comes from Testudinibacter sp. 'clade 2', assembly GCF_006227735.1. Classification (NCBI taxonomy): domain Bacteria; kingdom Pseudomonadati; phylum Pseudomonadota; class Gammaproteobacteria; order Pasteurellales; family Pasteurellaceae; genus Testudinibacter; species Testudinibacter sp. 'clade 2'. Next base: position 530 of record NZ_VDHB01000181.1, on the reverse strand, counting down.
ATGTTGACCTCTATTGATTAAATTATACTAAAAGGATTATTAGCTGAATTAAATTTTACACGCACCGCCGGAGCAGCTGTCGTCAATATCATCTTGATTGTCGTCAGCACCGTCGCGCGTGTTTTGATAATACAGGGTTTTTAATCCGTATTTATATGCCGTCAATAAATCGCCCAACAAACGTTTCATCGGCACTTTTCCGTCTTCAAAGCGTTTCGGGTCGTAGTTGGTGTTGGCTGAAATCGCTTGATCGACAAATTTCTGCATAATACCGACTAATTGCAAATAACCGTCATTGCTTGGAATATCCCACAATAATTCGTAATTTTCACTTAAGTTTTCATAATCCGGCACTACCTGGCGCAAGATTCCGTCTTTGGACGCTTTGATACTGACATGACCGCGCGGTGGCTCGATGCCGTTGGTGGCATTAGAAATCTGCGACGAAGTTTCCGATGGCATCAGTGCGGTCAGGGTAGAGTTGCGCAAGCCGGACTCTTTGATTTCTTGGCGCAAGCTTTCCCAGTCGT
>NZ_VDHB01000180.1:0-6181 GCF_006227735.1 Testudinibacter sp. 'clade 2' | reverse complement strand
ATTAAATCTATTGATATTAATCAATAAAACCAGAGCGTAAATAGGAGAAACTACCTCCTAAGTTGTAGTTTCATTATTTTACCCTGTGAGGAGTGCTATTTTATGAAGAAAAAACTGGTCTTATCGCTCGTTGGTCTTGGTGTTGCTGGCTTTTTGGCAACAGTGGCATATATCAATCATTTCGATAATCAACAAAAAGAGAAGCTGCTGGCACAAAGTGCGGTTAAAGATCCTGCTGCAAAATTAGTAGAAAGAGTGTTATATGATAACCAATGTCAATATTGCCATAGCCCAAATGCTGAAGTGCCTTTCTATATTAATCTACCGGTGATTAATAGTGTGATGCAAAACGATATCAACAAAGCACTGGATCATTTTCTGTTGAGTGAAATTGTCGATCATCTGGATAATCCGCAGCAAATTTCCGCCACCGCACTGGCTAAATTGGAGAGGGTAGTGATTAATGATGAAATGCCGACTAAATCGTTTGTGCATCTGCACTGGGGTTCGTCATTGAATGCAGAAGAACAGAAAGTGTTATTGGACTGGATTCGCCAACAGCGTAAAGATCATTTGTTACCGAGCAATACCCAGGGCGTTTCAGCAGATCGCTTTATTCAACCGATTCCAGATAGTTTGAAAACCGATCCTGCTAAAGTCGCTTTGGGAAATCTGTTATTCCACAGCACCGCACTTTCAGGCGATGGCACGGTGTCTTGTGCAAGTTGCCATGGTTTAAACAGTGGTGGGGTGGATAATCTGGCAACATCCACCGGGATTCATGGTCAAAAAGGCGGCATCAATGCGCCGACAGTGTATAACGCTGCCTTTAACTTTGTGCAGTTCTGGGACGGTCGGGCTGCAACGCTGGCAGATCAAGCCGGTGGCCCTCCATTTAATCCGGTCGAAATGGGCTCAAAAGATTGGGCAGAAATTATTGCTAAATTAGAGCAAGATACTGAACTGAAAGCGGCATTTTTACAAGTCTATCCTGATGGTTTCAGTGGCGACAACATTACCAATGCGATCGCTGAGTTTGAAAAAACCTTGATTACGCCAAACAGTGCGTTTGACCGCTATTTGAAAGGCGATGTAAGTGCACTGACTGCCGCTCAGCAGCACGGCTATACGCTGTTCCAACAGTATAAATGTGATACTTGCCACAGTGGGGTCAACATGGGCGGAAACTCTTATGAATTGATGGGCACTAAAGCCAATTATTTTGCCGATCGCGGCACACCGCTGACGGCAGATGATAATGGTCGTTTCTCTCAAACTCAGGATCCGCGCGATAAACATCGTTTTAAAGTACCTAGCTTGAGAAATATTGCGTTAACCGGCCCATATTTCCATGATGCCAAAGCCGAGAACCTGCAACAAGCGGTGGAAATGATGCTGAAATATCAAAGCGGGGTAACATTGCCACAGCAAGATGTCAGTGATATGGTTGATTTCTTGCACAGTTTAACCGGTGAATTGAACGGCAAGACTTTAACCAACGAAAAAGTCAACGAAAAACAGTAACAGGTGACGATGTCATTTATCAGCAAATAAGGCGGGTTTATCCCCGCCTTTATTATAGGCAGACGAAGGCTGCCTATAAAAACCATACGCTATGCGTATGGAATCAAAGAGCTTAAGCGGTGAAAAGAAAAAATCCTCCGATATAATGAACAAGGCTGACAACCAAACTTCAACATATAGGAGGATATGCCAATGGCAAGTAAATCCAATGACGATTCAAGTCTATCACACACAAGATGGAACTGTAAGTATCACATAGTCTTTATCCCAAAATTCAGACGAAAAGCGATTTATGGGAAATTACGAATGGATATAGGGAGCATATTAAGGCAGCTATGCCATTACAAAAATGTGGAAATAATAGAAGCTCATGCGATGAAAGATCATATCCATATGCTATTAAAAATTCCGCCAAAGCTGGCAGTGTCAAGTTTTATGGGATATTTAAAAGGGAAATCGTCGCTCATGATTTTTGAAAGACATGCAAACCTAAAATATAAGTATGGAAACCGGCATTTTTGGGCAAAGGGTTATTATGTAAGTACAGTGGGTTTAAATACAAAAGTTGTAGAGGAATATATCAGGAACCAGGAAAAAGAAGACATGATTCAAGATAATTTATCGAAGAAAGAATATGTGGACCCCTTTAAGGGGTAAGCCACAGAGTTATTGTACAGTTGTCAGTCTTTTCACATGCCCCTTGAGGGGCATGTGAAGTACTAGGCCCTTATAGGGTAGCCGAAAAACCGCACGTTTCACGTGCGGATTGTTATTTGTTTAGATTTTATCCGGATCAAAGTAGGATAAATCAATTCGGTTTTCAGTGCCGTAAAATTGACACAATGCTTGGCGTAGGGTTTCAGCGCGCTTTGGCAACCCGTTTTCGGCATAATGGCAAACTTGAGCGTAAACCGCACGTTTAAACGGTCGGCTGTCGCCGGCTTCTCCGTTGAGGTTGTCGGCACTGGCGAAAAAACGTTTGCCGGCAGCCGTGGAAAGAATCCATTCAATCGCTTGTGGTTTCACTTCGACTTGCTCAAACAGACGTTGTTGTTGTTCGCTTCTGCCGTCCGGTTCGTACCAATATCCAAAATCCTCCAAATGCCAACGATTGCGTCCGGCAACCAACCAGTGGGCAATTTCATGCAGAGCACTGCTGTAGTAACCGTGGGCAAATTGAATGGAGTGGTAAGTGCGGTTTGCATCGGCGGGCAGATAAATCGGTTCGTCACCGCCTTTTTCTAGTTTTGTATTATAGTCGGCATAAAAACAGCGGTTGAAGATGTTGATCAGATCGTGGTAGTCATGTTCCATGATTAATGTCCAAATATCGCTAAAAAGTGAAAGTTAAAGCAGCAAAAAAGGGGCTGAAATCAGCCCCTCAATCAATAAGTATGCACAAAGTGCGGTTATCTTAATTCAGTTTTTGCAGCGCTTCAATCCGTTTTTCCAGCGGAGGGTGGCTCATAAACAGCGAAGCTAAAGAACCGCCACGTTTACCGTTAATCGCAAATGCCGCCAATTCGCCTTCCAGTTGTTGCGGTTCATGCAGGCTTTGTAAGCGTTTTAAGGCCGCAATCATTTTTTGTTTGCCGACTAATTCGGCTGAACCGGCGTCGGCATGAAATTCACGGTAACGGGAGAACCACATCGCAATAATACTGGCAAGAAAACCAAATACCACTTCCAACACCATCGCCACCATAAAATACATACCACTGCTGGTTTGTCCGTCACGGTTGCTGGCAACCACTTTGGCGATCATGCGCGATACAAAAATGACGAAGGTATTCAGCACGCCTTGTAACAGCGTCATCGTAACCATGTCGCCGTTGGCGATATGGCTGACCTCATGCGCCAGTACGGCTTCTGCTTCGTCACGGGTCATGCTATTCAATAAACCGGTGCTGACCGCAACCAATGAATTCTTTTTACTGGCACCGGTTGCAAACGCATTCACATCGGCTGAGTGATAAATCGCCACTTCCGGCATCGGTAAACCCGCTTTGCGCGCCTGCGCTTGCACGGTGTAGAGCAGCCATTGTTCTTGTTCGTTGCGTGGTTGGGTGATCACTTGTGCGCCGACCGCTCTTTTTGCCATCGATTTTGACATAAACAGCGAAACCAAGGAGCCGCCAAAGCCAAACAGGGCAGCAAGAATTAATAATCCAGTGGCATCTTGCGCTTGAATGCCGGTCAGGGTCAAAATAATATTAAAAACAAACAACACTGCCATGTTGGTCAACAAGAACAGAATAATTCGCATCATAATCAAAACACTCCTATAGGATAAACAAACATCAACAGATCTTAACACTAAACTAAAATGGTTATCAAAATGTTAATTTCAAGGCTTAGCCGAAAGTTTAAGCGAATTTATGGTTGAACACCATCTTTTTAATCAACCATACGATGGCGATTCAGTTTTGCGATCCGGATCGAGAAAAAAAGAGCGGTTGCTAGCAAAATTCGCCTAAAAAAACTAGATTAATTTGCATGAAGCCAGTAAAATCGCCGACTTCTTAAATAGCACCTTTTCGGTATCCTGCCGACGAGCCGTAATGTGTAATAACGAGGCGTGAATCATCATGACAAACAAAACTAATTTACTGGATCTAAATCGCAAAGCATTGCGTGAATTCTTACAAAATTTGGGCGAAAAACCGTTCCGTGCCGATCAACTGATGAAGTGGATTTACCACTTCGGCGAAGATAACTTTGATAATATGACCAATATTAACAAAGTGTTGCGTGAGAAATTAAAAGCGGTTGCTGAAATTAAAGCACCGGAGGTATCGGAAGAACAGCGCTCCGCCGACGGCACCATCAAATGGGCGATGCAGGTTGGTGATCAACAGGTTGAAACGGTGTATATTCCGGAGAATGATCGTGCGACGTTATGCGTCTCGTCGCAAGTCGGTTGTGCTTTGGCATGTACTTTTTGTTCCACGGCACAACAGGGCTTCAACCGCAATTTGACCGTGTCGGAAATTATTGGTCAGGTGTGGCGTGCCTCTAAAATTATTGGAAATTTTGGCGTGACCGGTGAACGCCCGATTACCAATGTGGTGATGATGGGCATGGGCGAACCGTTGTTGAATGTCAGCAATGTGATTCCGGCAATGGAAATTATGCTGGACGATTTCGGCTACGGCTTATCCAAACGTCGTGTAACGTTGTCCACTTCCGGTGTGGTGCCGGCATTGGATAAATTACCGGAAATGATCGACGTGGCGTTGGCGGTGTCGTTGCACGCACCGAATGATGAATTGCGCGATGAAATTGTGCCGATTAACAAAAAATACAATATAAAAATGCTGATGGATTCGGTCAGTCGTTATTTAGCCGGTTCAAAAGCTAACCACGGCAAAGTGACGATTGAATATGTGATGCTCGATCACGTCAATGACGGCACGGAACATGCGCATCAATTGGCGAAGGTGCTGGAAAATATTCCGTGTAAAGTGAATTTGATTCCGTGGAATCCGTTTCCGGAAGCGCCCTATAACAAGAGCTCCAACACTCGGATTGACCGTTTCCAAAAAGTGCTGATGGAATATGGTTTAACCGTAATTGTGCGCAAAACCCGTGGTGATGATATTGATGCGGCATGCGGACAATTGGCGGGCGAGGTGATTGACCGCACTAAGCGCACAATGAAGCAGGCAATGAATAAAAAAGCGTTTGGCGAGGCGATTTCAATTAAACAGGCTTAGCCGACTATCATCAAAAACAATCATCAAGGGAGAAAACATGAGCGGTTTTAAACAAAATGTAGCGAAGAAAATAACATTTTTATCCCTGATGACCGCACTTTTATTCAGTTGCGTATTGAGCGGCTGTGCCACACCGCCGCAAAACAGCGAAAGTCAGCGGGCGGCATATGCGCGGGTGCAGGTTGCGTTGGGCTATTTGCAACAGCATCAGTATGAAGCGGCAAAACAGAGCTTGGACAAGGCGCTGCAACACAGTCCTGATTACTATTTGCCGTATCTGGTGTCGGCACATTACTATCAGCTAATCGGCAATCTCAGTCAAGCAGAAAACTACTATCAAATTGCGCTGCAAAAAGATTCCAAGCAGGGTGATGCTCACAACAATTATGGCGCATTTTTATGTCAACAAGGTCGGTTTAACGATGCCTTTAGCCATTTTGAAACCGCACTTGCCAGCCCGGATTATTACCGTTTGGCACAAACCTATGAAAATACCGCACTTTGTGCCCATCAAGCCCACGATCAAACACGAAAAAACATCGCATTGCAAAAACTGGCGAAAATTGATCAGCAACAAGCAGAGCAGTTGCAGCGTATTTTGAAATAAATTGCTTGATTTGGCGGATTAATGTGGCAGATTGATGATTAACTGTTGCAAAAGCAAAGGGAGAATTTTAAACTTTGCGCCTGAACTTTATTTTATGTTAGGGTTTGTTGATGTTTGTTTATATTTTGAGTTGTCGTTTAAAATTAGCACAATCTAGGCGTAAGCCGAAATCAATAGCGGGACTATTGATGAGGGTTACAACGACGAGTGTGCTAATTTTAAACACAATCCGCAGGACTATGACGTTTTTTCGCCACGGCTTTTCACAACTATTTTTTGCCACTATTTTTTTGCCACTATGGCGTTAAAAGCCGTTGGTTTAGAATGACTAAAT